>NZ_JBEYBS010000018.1:0-162850 GCF_040632375.1 Streptomyces sp. NPDC019396
CCCGGGTCGGCCCCCCCCCCCGCCCCCCGTTTCTCCGTTTTCGGTCAAAACAACCCGGGGTGCGGGCCTCCGCCCCCCCCCCCGGGGGAGGGGCTCGGACCGCGCGGTCCGAGCCCCTCCCCAGTGGCCGTCCGTGTGCCAGCCTGGCCGAAAACTACTGCGCGCCCGGGCGCACCAGACCGCTTTCGTAGGCGTACACCGCGGCCTGCACCCGGTCCCGCAGGCCCAGTTTCGTCAGCACATGGCCCACGTGGGTCTTGACCGTCGTCTCACTGACGAACAGATCCGCGGCGATCTCCGCGTTCGACAGGCCCCGGGCGACCAGCTTCAGCACCTCGACCTCGCGCTCGGTCAGTGTGTGCAGGGTGTCCGATACGGGCTCCTCGCCCGATGGCAGATGCCCCGCGTACTTGTCCAGCAGCCGGCGCGTGATGCTCGGCGCGAGCATCGCCTCACCCGCCGCGACCACCCGGATCGCCTGCACCAGCTCGTTCGCGGGCGCGTCCTTCAGCAGAAAGCCGCTCGCCCCCGCCTTCAGCGCCTCCACCACGTACTCGTCCAGGTCGAACGTGGTCAGCACCAGCACCTTCGCCGGGCCGTCCCGTCCGGGACCGGTGATCTGCCGCGTGGCCTCGACTCCGTCCATCCGCGGCATACGGATGTCCATCAGCACCACATCGGGCTGGAGCGCCCGCACCTGATCCAGCGCCTGAAGACCGTCCCCGGCCTCGCCGACCACCGCGAGGTCCTGCTCCGCCTCCAGGATCATCCGGAAGCCGGTGCGCAGCAGCGGTTGATCATCGACCAGTAGGACGCGGATAGCCACGGGATCTCCTTCGCTAGACCGGCCCCATTCTGCCCTGCTCGCCGGACGAGCAGGGCTTCGGGCACTTTCCGGCCATCTTCGGGAGCCGTACCGGCTAGGCCTCTCCACCGGGCGAGGGCTGAGGCGGCACCAGCGGCAGCGGGTAGACGGGCGGGGTGCCGCCGAACTCCGGGCACAGTGCCTGGTGGTCGCACCACCCGCACAGCTTCGACGGCCGCGGCCTCCAGTCACCGGATTCCGTGGCCCGGACGATCGCGTCCCACAGAGCCAGCAGCTTGCGCTCCACCCGCTCCAGGTCCGCCGCGACCGGGTCGTAGGTCAGCACCTCACCGCTGCCCAGATACACCAGCTGGAGCCGCCGCGGCACGACGTGCTTCAGCCGCCACACCACCAGCGCGTAGAACTTCATCTGGAACAGCGCGCCCTCGCTGTACTCGGGCCGGGGCGCCTTGCCCGTCTTGTAGTCGACGATCCGCACCTCGCCCGTCGGAGCCACATCGACCCGGTCGATCACCCCGCGCAGCCGCAGCCCCGAATCCAGCTCCGCCTCGACGAACAGCTCGCGCTCCGCCGGCTCGAGCCGCGTCGGATCCTCCAGCGAGAACCAGCGCTCCACCAGCCGCTCGGCATCCGACATCCAGCGCGCCAGCC
The DNA here is from genome assembly GCF_040632375.1 of Streptomyces sp. NPDC019396. Lineage (NCBI taxonomy): Bacteria > Bacillati > Actinomycetota > Actinomycetes > Kitasatosporales > Streptomycetaceae > Streptomyces > Streptomyces sp. NPDC019396. Next base: position 1,478 of record NZ_JBEYBS010000018.1, read on the forward strand.
GCTCGCCGTCCGGATCGTCGGCGAACAGCCCGCCGAGCTCAGGACGCGACTCCAGCAGCCGGTCCCACTGCCCCGGGATCAGGGATTTCGCCCTCGGCGGTGTGCGCTCGGCGGCCGGCGCGTCGAACAGCCGCTCAAGGACGGCATGCACCAGGGTGCCCCGGGTCGCCGCCTCGCTGGGCTTCTCCGGCAGCCTGTCGATCACCCGGAAGCGGTACAGCAGCGGGCACTGCATGAAATCGCTCGCCCGCGAGGGCGACAGCGAGGCAGGCGGCCGGCTCTCGGGCACCGAAGGGCCGGAATCCGGCGGCGACGGGTGGCCGTCCGCCGCCGGCGGCTGGTCCTCCAGGACAGGCGCGGGAGCCTGCTGGGCGGGCGGTGGCCCTTCCGGAACGGGCGGCTGACTCGTACTCATGACGAAGACCCTACGGCTCGCCACTGACAGCGAGCGGCATACCATCGACGGCAGACCTTCTCGCCCCGCATGATCGGGTGAGCGACGGCAACACCTGCAACGCCCGCAACGACTGTCACGACCGTAACGAAGGGACCCCGTGAACCCCGTGAACAGGGACGACGAGAGCGGCGAGCACACGCGCCCGCGGTCCGGCACGGGGAAAGCCGGAGAAGCCGGGGGAGCGGGGCGGGCCGACGGGGCTGCCCCCACGGGGAAGGGGCAGCGGCGCTCCGAGGAGCCCGGAGGCGGCATCCTCATGGGCCGCCCCTTCGGCGTGCCCGTCTACGTCGCCCCCAGCTGGTTCCTGGTCGCGGCCCTCATCACCTGGGTCTTCGGCGGCCAACTGGAGCGCGTGCTGCCCGAACTGGGCAACACACGCTACCTCGTCTCACTGTTCTTCGCCGTCGCCTTCTACGCCTCCGTGCTCGTCCACGAGCTGGCCCACACCGTCGTCGCGCTCCGCTACAAACTGCCGGTGCGCCGTATCCAGCTCCAGTTCTTCGGCGGTGTCTCCGAGATCGAGAAGGAGTCCGAGACACCCGGCCGGGAGTTCGTGCTCGCCTTCGTCGGCCCGCTGCTCTCGCTGGTGCTCGCCGGGATCTTCTACGCCGCCGTCCGGGCCGTGCAGCCCGGCACCGTCCCGGGAGTGCTGCTCGCCGGGCTGATGATCTCCAACCTGATCGTCGCCGCCTTCAACCTGCTGCCCGGGCTCCCCCTGGACGGCGGCCGGATGCTGCGCGCGGTCGTCTGGAAGATCACCGGAAAGCCGATGAGCGGCACCATCGCCGCCGCCTGGGTCGGCCGGGCGCTCGCCATCGCGGTGCTGGTCGGTCTCCCGTTGCTCACCCACACGGGAGCCCTCGGCAACCCCACCGAGGACATCGGCGGCATGGAGACCGTCACAGACGCCCTGCTGGCCGCCATCCTGGCCGCCATCATCTGGACCGGGGCAGGCAACAGCCTGCGCATGGCCCGGCTCCGCGAGCACCTGCCCGAGCTGAGCGCCCGCACCCTCACCCGCCGCGCGGTCCCGGTCGAGTCCGGCACCCCGCTGTCCGAGGCGCTCCGCCGCGCCAACGAGGCCGGAGCCCGTGCCCTGGTGGTCGTCGACGGTCACGGCAACCCCACCGCCCTGGTCCGCGAGACCGCGATCGTCGGCGTCCCCCAGCACCGCCGGCCCTGGGTTGCCGTCAGCAGCCTGGCCCAGGACCTCACCGACGGCATGCGGGTCCCCGCCGAACTCGCCGGCGAGGCCCTCCTCGACCGCCTCCGCGCGGCGCCCGCCACCGAGTACCTCGTGGTGGAGGTGAGCGGCGAGATCTACGGCGTCCTCTCCACGGCGGACGTCGAACGCGCTTTCGTCAAGGCGATGGCCCGTCCATCCGGCTGAGAAACAGCCGGTAGTCTTGTTACATGTCCGAACCGACCGGTGCCGCCCGCCGTCGCGGGCCCTTCAAGGTCGGGGACCAGGTCCAGCTCACCGATCCCAAGGGACGCCACTACACGTTCACGCTCGAGGCTGGGAAGAATTTCCACACCCACAAGGGTTCCTTCCCACATGACGAGCTGATCGGCGCCCCCGAGGGCAGTGTCGTCCGTACCACGGGAAACGTCGCCTATCTGGCGCTGCGCCCCCTGCTCCCCGACTACGTCCTGTCCATGCCCCGCGGCGCCGCCGTGGTCTACCCCAAGGACGCGGGGCAGATCCTGGCGTTCGCCGACATCTTCCCCGGCGCACGCGTCGTCGAGGCCGGTGTGGGCTCAGGCTCACTGAGCAGCTTCCTGCTGCGGGCCATCGGCGACGAGGGCATGCTGCACTCGTACGAGCGCCGGGAGGACTTCGCCGAGATCGCCCAGGCGAACGTCGAGCGCTACTTCGGGGGGCCCCACCCCGCCTGGACGCTCACCGTCGGCGACCTCCAGGACAACCTCTCGGACGCGGACGTCGACCGCGTGATCCTGGACATGCTGGCGCCCTGGGAGTGCCTGGAGGCCGTCTCCAAGGCCCTCGTCCCGGGCGGCATCCTGTGCTGCTACGTGGCCACGACCACCCAGCTCGCCAGGACCGTGGAGTCCATCCGCGAGATCGGCTGCTACGCCGAGCCGCAGCCGTGGGAGTCCATGATCCGCAACTGGCACGTGGAGGGCCTCGCGGTGCGTCCGGACCACCGGATGATCGGCCACACCGGCTTCCTGGTGACCGCCCGCCGGCTCGCGGACGGGGTGGAGCCCCCGATGCGCCGCCGTCGCCCCGCCAAGGGTGCGTACGGCGAGGACTACGAAGGCCCCAACAAGGGCTGAAACCACCCGCAACGCACGGCCGCCGCCGTCGAGTTCCCGACCGCCCGGGAGAACTCGACGGTGGCGGCTTTACGTTGGCATTGCCTGCCCCGATGTTCCCGGCCCCTGTGACGTGTGGCACGATGCGTACGCCTCCCCGTGCCGGTTCGCACCGGCACAGCCCGTACAGCCGCTCAGGAGACACCTCGCGTGCAGCCCTCCGCGACGCTTCCGGACCTCGCGCACACCGCCACCCGCCCGGTGCACTGGCTCGCCACAGCGACGGCGATGGCCGCTGTGGTCGCGGGTGCGGGCCTGCTCGAGCCGGGCACCGCGAAAGCGAACCAGTCCGGCACGGAGACGATCACCGCCGCGGCGCCTGCCGCGGCGCCTGACCCTGGCATGGTGGACCTGCCTCTCGAGTGCGGCGGAGCGGGTGCGGCAGTCGTGCGGAAGGCGTCGGGGGATCTCGACGGCGACGGCGGCCCCGAGACCGCCGTGGTGGCCCGCTGTGAAGCGGGCTCGGGCACCCCGCCGAGCGGTGTCTACGTCATCGCACGGTCGTCCACCGGTGCCCCACGCGTCGTGGCCACCCTGCTCGACCCGGCCGAGCGCCTCAGCGTGAGCGCGTTCGCCGTTCGTGACGGCGTCGTCACGGCCACCGTCCTCGGCTACTCGTCGCCCGACGTCCCGCGCTGTTGCCCGGACGAGCAGGAGCAGGTCAAGTGGCGGTGGCGGGGCGGGAAGTTCGTGGAGTCCCGGCAGCCCGCCTCTGTGACGGACGGCGCCTGACCGGTCGCTCTCCGTGTCGCCCGGGGGCTACTCGGCGTCGGGTCCGTACACCTCGACCTTGTCGGTGACCCGCCGCACGTGGATGCAGTCGCCCGGGCACTCCTTGGCGGAGTCGATGACATCCGTCAGCAGCGGCAGCGGCACGGGCGTTGTGGCCCCCTGGTCCTGCAGCAGCTCGTCGTCCGCGCTCTTCACGTACGCGAGTCCGTCGATGTCCAGCTCGAAGACCTCGGGGGCGTACTGCACGCAGATCCCGTCGCCGGTGCAGAGGTCCTGGTCGATCCAGACTTCGAGAGCCTCGTTCATGTCGCCTGCCGTTCCTGCGCGGTGTGTATCAATAGGTGCCAGCCCTGACGGGTGTTGACCGTTCCGACGATACAACCGCCCGCTTTCCGATGTTGATGGGTGGGTATTCACCTGGCGTGAGGGGAAGCGCAAGGGTGAAGATCGGACACACCCCTTCCGTCTTTGTGATCTAGGGGTTTCAATCTCCACCCACCCAGGTAGGGTCAGGAAGCGTCCAGCTCCCCTTGGAGGAGGTGAGGACCGTGGCAGCCCACGACGACGACAACAACCGCGGCTTCCGGCCGGGACGGGGGTCTGATGACCCTGCCGGCCAGGTTGCCTATCTTGAGCAGGAGATCGCCGTCCTGCGCCGCAAGCTCGCCGACTCTCCGCGGCATACGAGGATTCTCGAAGAGCGGATCGTCGAGCTGCAGACAAACCTGGCCGGCGTTTCCACTCAGAACGAACGCATGGCGAACACGCTCCGTGAGGCCCGCGATCAGATCGTGGCCCTCAAGGAGGAGGTCGACCGGCTCGCGCAGCCACCGGCCGGCTTCGGTGTCTTCCTGCACGCCAATGAGGACGGAACCGCGGACATCTTCACCGGGGGCCGTAAGCTCCGGGTGAACGTCAGCCCCAGCGTCGAGCTCGACGAGCTCCGGCGCGGCCAGGAAGTCATGCTCAACGAGGCGCTCAACGTGGTCGAGGCCATGGAATTCGAGCGCACCGGGGACATCGTCACCCTCAAGGAGATCCTCGAGGACGGCGAGCGCGCCCTGGTGATCGGGCACACCGACGAGGAGCGGGTGGTACGGCTCGCCGAGCCGCTGCTGGACGCCACTATCCGCCCCGGCGACGCCCTGCTGCTCGAGCCCAGGTCCGGCTACGTCTACGAGGTCGTGCCCAAGAGCGAGGTCGAGGAGCTGGTCCTCGAAGAGGTCCCGGACGTCGACTACGACAAGATCGGCGGTCTGGGCAACCAGATCGAGATGATCCGCGACGCGGTCGAGCTTCCGTACCTCCACCCGGACCTCTTCCGGGAGCACGAACTGCGCCCGCCGAAGGGCATCCTGCTCTACGGCCCGCCCGGCTGCGGGAAGACGCTGATCGCCAAGGCGGTCGCCAACTCTCTTGCCAAGAAGGTCGCCGAGGTGACCGGGCGGCCGCAGGGGAAGAGCTACTTCCTCAACATCAAGGGGCCGGAGCTTCTCAACAAGTACGTCGGCGAGACCGAGCGGCACATCCGCCTGGTCTTCCAGCGTGCGCGGGAGAAGGCCAGCGAGGGCACACCCGTCATCGTCTTCTTCGACGAGATGGAGTCGCTGTTCCGGACCCGTGGCTCCGGTGTCAGTTCGGACGTGGAGAACACCATCGTCCCGCAGCTGCTCGCCGAGATCGACGGTGTCGAGGGCCTGGAGAACGTCATCGTGATCGGTGCGTCCAACCGAGAGGACATGATCGACCCCGCGATCCTGCGGCCGGGACGGCTCGACGTCAAGATCAAGATCGAGCGGCCCGACGCCGAGGCGGCGAAGGACATCTTCGCGAAGTACCTCACGCCGACGCTGCCCCTGCACGCGGACGACGTCTCGGAGCACACCGGCTCCAAGGAGGCGGCGGTGCAGGGCATGATCCAGTCCGTCGTCGAGCAGATGTACGCGGAATCCGAGGAGAACCGCTTCCTGGAGGTCACGTACGCCAATGGCGACAAGGAAGTCCTGTACTTCAAGGACTTCAATTCCGGCGCCATGATCCAGAACATCGTCGACCGGGCCAAGAAGATGGCGATCAAGGCATTCCTCGACCAGAACCAGAAGGGTCTGCGGGTCGCCCACCTCCTCCAGGCGTGCGTGGACGAGTTCAAGGAGAACGAGGACCTGCCGAACACCACCAACCCGGACGACTGGGCCCGGATCTCCGGAAAGAAGGGCGAGCGGATCGTGTTCATCCGCACCCTTGTCACCGGAAAGCAGGGCGCGGACACCGGACGCTCCATCGACACGGTGGCCAACACCGGTCAGTACCTGTAAAACGCAGCTCGGCTGCGGATGTCCTCAGGCTCCCCCGCCGAAAGTGGGGGAGGGCATCCGCAGCCGCCTGCTTTCCCAGGGGCCGCGGGCGGGTAATCGCACCACACAGAGCAATACCGAATTGATCTCCCCACCAGCGCAGAGGCGTTCTAGGCTCGTCGGTACCGCCGGGCCCGCGCGGTGCGGGGACGGGCACCGCACACGCACCGGAGACCGAGCGGTACTTGAGCGCCGCCCCCAGACGGGAGCGCCGCCGGGCAAGGAGGGCCGCATGACCGTACGGCGAGTAATGGGCATCGAGACGGAGTACGGGATCTCCGTCCCCGGCCACCCGAACGCCAATGCCATGCTCACCTCGTCCCAGATCGTCAACGCCTACGCGGCGGCGATGCACCGGGCACGGCGTGCCCGCTGGGACTTCGAGGAGGAGAATCCGCTGCGGGACGCCCGCGGCTTCGACCTCGCCCGCGAGGCCGCCGACTCCAGCCAGCTCACGGACGAGGACATCGGTCTGGCCAATGTCATCCTCACCAATGGAGCCAGGCTCTACGTCGACCATGCGCACCCCGAGTACAGCGCCCCCGAGGTGACCAATCCCCGTGACGCCGTCCTCTGGGACAAGGCCGGCGAGCGGATCATGGCGGAGGCGGCGGAGCGGGCCGCCCAGCTCCCCGGTGCCCAGCCGATCCACCTGTACAAGAACAACACCGACAACAAGGGCGCGTCCTACGGCACGCACGAGAACTACCTGATGAAGCGGGAGACCGCGTTCTCGGACATCGTGCGGCACCTCACGCCGTTCTTCGTGTCCCGGCAGGTGGTCACCGGCGCGGGACGGGTGGGAATCGGCCAGGACGGCCGTGAGCACGGCTTCCAGATCAGCCAGCGGGCCGACTACTTCGAGGTCGAGGTCGGCCTGGAGACCACGCTCAAGCGCCCGATCATCAACACCAGGGACGAGCCGCACGCCGACGCCGAGAAGTACCGCCGACTGCATGTGATCATCGGCGACGCCAACCTCTCCGAGATCTCCACCTACCTCAAGCTCGGCACGACCGCGCTGGTGCTGTCCATGATCGAGGACGGCTTCATCAACGTGGACCTTGCGGTCGACCAGCCCGTCCGCACCCTGCACCAGGTCTCCCACGACCCCACCCTGAAGCGGGTGATCACTCTGCGCAGCGGTCGGACACTCACCGGTGTCCAGTTGCAGATGGAGTACTTCGAGCTCGCCAGGAAGTATGTCGAGGAGCGCTTCGGCGTGGATGCCGACGAGCAGACCAAGGATGTGCTGTCCCGCTGGGAGGACACCCTCAACAGGCTCGAGAACGATCCGATGAGCCTGTCGGGAGAGCTGGACTGGATCGCCAAACGGGAGATCCTCGAGGGTTACCGGCGCCGTGACGGTCTCAACTGGGACGCCGCGCGCCTGCACCTCGTCGACCTCCAGTACGCGGACGTACGACCCGACAAGGGCCTCTACAACCGCCTGGCGGCCCGCGGCAAGATGAAGCGGCTCCTGGGCGAGGCCGATGTCGAGCGGGCCGAGAGCAAGCCCCCTGAGGACACCAGGGCCTACTTCCGCGGTCGCTGCCTCGAACAGTACGCGGACGATGTCGCCGCGGCCTCCTGGGACTCCGTGATCTTCGACCTGCCGGGTCGTGACTCTCTGCAACGAGTCCCCACGCTGGAGCCCCTCAGGGGCACCCGAAACCATGTGAAAGAGCTGCTTGACCGGTGCCGCACCGCCGAAGACCTGGTCCGGGTCCTGTCGGGGGGCTGAAATGGTCGCCGTCCGGGAATCATTGCGGTAACCCCCGGACGTTGAGGGAAGTGCGGGGCCGATGTCAGACCCTGCTTGTAGGGTCTGATCTTGAGTGGGCCAACCAAACGGGCAAACCGAGCGGGGTGAGGGATATGGCAACCAAGGACACCGGCGGCGGACAGCAGCGGGCCACACGCTCCACCGAGGAGGTCGAGGAGCAGGCGCAGGACGCGCAGGCCTCCGAGGACCTCAAGGAGCGCCAGGAGAAGCTGTCGGACGATGTCGACTCCGTGCTGGACGAGATTGACGACGTTCTGGAGGAGAACGCCGAGGACTTCGTGCGCTCCTTCGTCCAAAAGGGCGGCGAGTAGCACCCCCTGAAACGGTCGGGGGCACCCCCGATCGTCCGTCCTTCGCGGCCGGCCCCAGGGTCGGCCGCACCCGGACGGATGACCGGCGACGGCACGGGTAGGGTCCGTGCACAGCGTGCAAGATCGGCCCGGCCCCGGTGGCGGGCCGCCGCCAATTCGGAAGGAAACGCGTGGAAGCCAACACTCGTAGCACCGGGCGTCTGCCGGCAGCCTTCCTGACGCCCGGATCCTCGTCGTTCATGGACTTCCTGGGCGACCACTCCCCGGAGCTTCTCCCGGGCAACCGTGTCCTGCCCCCGGTGCAGGGCGTGGTCGAAGCACCCCACGGCACGACGATCGTCGCCACGTCCTTCCCCGGTGGCGTGGTGCTCGCCGGTGACCGGCGGGCGACCATGGGCAACATGATCGCCCAGCGGGACATCGAGAAGGTCTTCCCCGCGGACGAGTACTCGGCGGTGGGCATCGCGGGCACCGCGGGACTCGCGGTCGAGATGGTGAAACTCTTCCAGCTCGAGCTGGAGCACTTCGAGAAGGTCGAGGGCACACAGCTCTCCCTGGAGGGCAAGGCGAACCGCCTCTCCACGATGATCCGGAGCAACCTCGGCATGGCCATGCAGGGCCTCGCCGTGGTGCCGCTCTTCGCCGGCTGGGACATCGACCGCGAGAAGGGCCGCATCTTCTCGTACGACGTCACGGGCGGCCGCTCCGAGGAGCACGGCTACGCGGCCACCGGCTCCGGCTCCATCTTCGCGCGCGGTGCCATGAAGAAGCTCTACCGCGAAGACCTGACGGAGCAGCAGGCCGTCACTCTGGTCGTCCAGGCCCTGTACGACGCGGCGGACGACGACTCGGCGACGGGCGGACCGGACGTGGCCCGCCGGATCTACCCGATCGTCACGGTCATCAATGACGAAGGCTTCCGCAGGCTCAGCGACGACGAGACGGGTGAGATCGCCCACGCCATCCTCGAGCATCGCCTCGCGCAGCCCGACGGCCCGCGCGCCTCGCTGCTCTGACCCACTTGCCCCTGACAGAAAGGGACGGATAGCCGGTGTCGACGCCGTTCTATGTCTCACCCCAGCAGGCCATGGCCGACCGGGCGGAGTACGCCCGCAAGGGCATCGCACGTGGCCGGAGTCTGGTGGTCCTCCAGTACACCGACGGCATCGTCTTCGTCGGTGAGAACCCGTCCCGTGCCCTGCACAAGTTCAGCGAGATCTACGACCGGATCGGCTTCGCCGCCGCCGGGAAGTACAACGAGTACGAGAATCTGCGGATCGGTGGTGTGCGCTATGCCGATCTGCGTGGATACACCTACGACCGCGACGATGTGACGGCCCGTGGACTGGCCAACGTCTACGCCCAGACCCTCGGCACGATCTTCTCCAGCGCCGGCGAGAAGCCCTACGAGGTGGAGCTGGTCGTCGCCGAGGTCGGCACCTCACCCGAGGGCGACCAGATCTACCGGCTCCCGCATGACGGCTCGATCGTGGACGAGCACGGCTCGGTGGCGGTCGGCGGCAACGCGGAGCAGATCAGCACCTTCCTGGACCAGCGGCACCGCGACGGGATGTCCCTCGCGGAGGCCCTGAAGCTGGCGGTGCAGGCGCTGTCCCGGGACACCAACGGCTCGGAGCGGGAGATCCCCGCTGAGCGGCTGGAGGTGGCGATCCTGGACCGCACACGGCCGCAGGCGCGGAAGTTCAAGCGGATCGTGGGGCGGCAGTTGTCGCGGCTGCTCCAGGCGGACGACGCGGCCTCGGCGCCCACGGAGATCCCCTCCGACGCGGAGGGCGCCGAGGGCGAGGCGTAACCGCCTCACCCTGTCCCCCCGCACCGGTGTGCCCGCACCCGGTGCGGGGCGGGCGTCCCACGGTGTGCCGCACTCCGGTCCGCAAAGCGGGGGCGCGGACACCGCGAAGCCCGCTCCCGTTGGTGTCCGTCAGCGGGGCGCCGGGCCCGTGGAGGCACGGGGGACCAGGGTGACCGGGAGGTCTCCGGGCACGGGGGTGCGGCCCGCGAGGACGGACAGCAGCGCGGACATGCCCGCCGCGCCCACCTGTTCCGCGGGCAGGCGGACGGTCGTGAGCTCGGGCTCCAGCGCCGTCGCCAGCGTCATGTCGTCGAAGCCGGTCACCGAGACATCCTCCGGCACCCGCAGACCCAGCCGCCGTGCCGCCTTGCAGGCGCCTGCGGCGACGATGTCGTCGTCGCAGACGAGGGCCGTCGGTCGGGGGCGGCCCGGGACGGTCAGGGCGCGCTCGGCCGCCGCGCGGGCGCCGTCCACGTCGAGCGGCGACGGGACCCGCAGCAGCGAGGCCCCGGGTACCTCGCGTGCCGCCTCGTCCAGCGCGCGGGCGCGTACTTCGAAGGTCCAGGACGGGATCGCCGATGCCAGGTGCACGAACTCCCGGTGCCCCAGGGCCAACAGATGGTCCGTCACCTGCCGCATACCACCGGCGATATCGAGATTGACCTGTGCCGCGGAGCCGGGATCGGCCGGATCGCTGTCGAGCATCACCAGTGGCAGATCGGTGCCGCGGATCGCCTTCAGTGCCCCCGCCGCCATCGAGGACGCGATCACCCCGTCCAGCGCGGACCGGGCCGAGGCGAAAGGGTCCTTCGCGGGGCCGATCCCTTCGGGCGAGGGATAGAGCACGACGCCGAAGTCGTGCTCCGCCGCGACACCGGCCGCGCCCGCGTGCACCCGGGCGAAGAACTCGTTGGTCAGCGCGGGCACCACGAGCAGGGCCGTGCGGGTGCGGCCGAGCCGCAGGCTGCGCGCCGCCAGGTTGGGGCGGTAGCCGAGTTCCTGAGCCGCCTGCCGCACCAGGAGGGCGGTGCGCTCGGACACCCGGCCCCGCCACTTGTCGCCCAGGACGAGGGAGACCGTGGCCTGTGAGACCCCTGCGGCCCGTGCCACATCCCTGCTGGTCGGCCGCTGCACACTCGCCTCCGCCTGATGTCGTGCGCCACGGGTGGACTCGTGGCCTGGGCTCATGGTACGTATGACGGAGCGAGAGTTATACGTAAAACTCCCTGAACGAAAAGGCGGGACATGGCCGCGGGAGCCTCCGGGTACGCAGAGATCCTCAAGGCGCCGCATGCCGCACGCCTCCTCACGGGCACCCTTGTGGGCCGCCTGCCGAACGCCACCGCGCATGTGGCGATCGTCCTGTTCATCCGTGCCGAGGGCGGGAGCTACGCGCTCGCGGGGGCACTGACCGCCGTCTACGGCCTGGCCACCGCGGTGGGGCAGCCCCTGCTCGGCCGGCTGGTCGACCTGCGCGGACAGCCACGTGTCCAGCTGCCGTCCGCGATCGTCTCCGCGCTGGGCATGGCGCTCCTCGCCGTCGCCGGCCTCGGCTCGCTGCCGGTGGCGTACGCGGCGGTGACCGTCGCGGGCGTGTTCACCCCGCCGCTCGAGGGCGGACTGCGCGCCCTGTGGCCGGGTGTGCTGGGCCACCGCGAGGAGAGGGTGCACCGGGCCTACGCGATGGACGCGATAGCCCAGGAAATCATGTTCACCGTCGGTCCGTTGCTGGTGACGATGCTGGTGTGGCTCTTCTCGCCCGCCGCCGCGCTGCTCGCCATCAACGTCCTGGGGCTGGTGGGCACGGTCTCGGTCATCGTGTCCGTACCGTCCAGGAACTGGCGCTCAGCGCCCCGCGAGGCCCACTGGCTGGGCGCCCTGCGCTCGCCCGGTCTGCTCGCGCTGCTCGGCTCGTTCTTCTTCGTGGGCCTCGCCCTGGGTTCCATCACGGTCGCCGCCATCGCCTACGCCGACGACCACGGCGGTGACGCCGTGTACGGCTGGCTGATGGCGGCCCTCGGGCTCGGAGCCCTGGTCGGCGGGGTCGCCTACGGCGCCCGGCAGTGGGCCGGTGCCCCCGAACGGAGGCTGCGGGTCATCGTGGCGCTGCTCGCGCTCGGCTATCTGCCACTGATGCTCACCCCGGGTGTGCTGCCGATGGCCGTCCTCAGCGCGGTCGCCGGTGTGTTCCTGGCGCCCGCGATCGCGTGCGCGTTCATCGTGGTCGACCGGCACGCTCCCCAGGGGACCGTCACGGAGGCGTTCTCCTGGCTCGTGACCACGTTCGGCGTCGGCACGGCGGTGGGAACCGCCGCCGCCGGCCCCGCGGTGGAACTCGCCGGGACCGTCGCGGGCTTCGCGGTGGCGGGGGCCGGCGGGATCGCCGCGCTGCTCGTCCTGCTGGCCACCGGACGGGTCCTCGCAGTTCCCGGCCGGAGCGAGCACATCGCGTCAGGGGATGAAATTGATCTGAGCCGTGCTGTCGAACCCGGTTTCAGCACAGGGCATCAGGCGTAATGTTCAGTCATGGACCGCCGAATTTTCGGGCTGGAGAACGAGTACGGCGTCACGTGCACGTTCAGGGGACAGCGCCGACTGTCGCCTGACGAAGTGGCGCGGTACCTCTTCCGCCGTGTTGTGTCATGGGGCCGCAGCAGCAATGTCTTCCTGCGGAATGGGGCCCGTCTCTACCTCGACGTGGGGTCACACCCTGAGTACGCCACTCCGGAATGTGACAATGTGACCGAGCTGGTCACCCACGACAAGGCAGGAGAGCGGATTCTCGAAGGCCTGCTCGTCGACGCCGAACGCCGCCTGCACGAGGAGGGAATCGCGGGCGACGTCTACCTCTTCAAGAACAACACCGACTCGGCGGGAAACTCCTACGGTTGCCATGAGAATTACCTGGTGGCCCGGCATGGGGAGTTCTCCCGGCTCGCGGACATCCTGATTCCGTTCCTCGTCACCCGTCAGCTGCTCTGCGGTGCCGGAAAGGTACTCCAGACCCCGCGGGGCGCGGTCTACTGCGTCAGCCAGCGCGCGGAACACATCTGGGAGGGTGTCAGCTCCGCCACCACCCGGTCCCGACCCATCATCAACACCCGCGACGAGCCCCATGCGGACGCTGAGCGCTACCGCCGTCTGCATGTCATCGTCGGCGACTCGAACATGTCCGAGACGACCATGCTGCTCAAGGTCGGCGCCACCGACCTGGTGCTGCGCATGATCGAGGCGGGCACGGTGATGCGGGACCTGACGCTGGAGAACCCCATCAGGGCCATCCGGGAAGTCAGCCACGACATCACCGGCCGACGCAAGGTGCGCCTGGCCAGCGGGCGCGAGGCATCCGCCCTGGAGATCCAGCGCGAGTACTACGACAAGGCCGTGGACTTCGTGGACCGCCGCGGGATCCGCTCCGGCACGGTCGAGCAGGTGCTCGAGCTGTGGGGCCGCACGCTCGACTCCATCGAGCAGGAGGACCTGGACCGGATCGGGACCGAGATCGACTGGGTGATCAAGTACAAGCTCCTCGAGCGGTACCGCGCCAAGCACAACATGACGATGTCCCACCCGAGGGTCGCCCAGATAGACCTCGCCTACCACGACATCCACCGCCGCCGTGGCCTCTACTACCTCCTGGAGAAGAAGGGCCAGACGGCCCGGATCTGCAACGACCTGAAGATCTTCGAGGGCAAGTCCGTGCCCCCGCAGACCACCAGGGCGCGGCTTCGCGGTGACTTCATCCGCCGTGCCCAGGAGCAGCGCCGTGACTTCACCGTCGACTGGGTGCACCTCAAGCTCAACGACCAGGCCCAGCGCACCGTGTTGTGCAAGGACCCGTTCCGGTCGGTCGACGACCGGGTGGAGAAGCTGATCGCGGGGATGTAGCCGCCAGACCGAAGAGTTGCCGCCCGGTGCCCGGGGACGCTTTCCATCCCGGGATACCGGGCGGCTTCTCTTATGGCGGAGCTTCGAGGACCGCGGGGAGTGCACACCGTAGAGTGGCGGCCACTGCCCATGGCCTCGACTCCCAGTTGGACTGATGAACTACAACACCAAGCGACGTATCGCCTCCCTGCTGGCCGTGCCCGCCCTGCTTTTCGCAAGCGCGTGCGGTTCGGATGAATCGAACGACTCGGTGGCAGGTGTGGCCGAGGTCAAGGGGAAGTTCGGCGAGAAGCCCCAGATCTCCGTTCCCAAGGACGAGAAGCCCGCCGGCGAGACCGTGGTGAAGACCGTCACGGAGGGCAGCGGAGCCAAGGCCGCGAAGGGCGACTGGGTCCGTGTCGACTACACCGTGCGCAAGTGGGACGACCCGGCCGACCTCGGTGGGACGTACCCCGAAAAGGGCAGCGCGAGCACGGCGCACCGCCAGCCGGTGGAGCGGCTCGGCGAGCAGAGCCAGAACCTGCCCCCCAAGGTGATCGACGCAGTCCAGGGGAAGAAGGCGGGCAGCCGGGTCCTCGTCCAGGGCACCGCCGGCGACCTGATCGGAAAGAACCTCAACCCGCAGTCGGGCATCAAGGCGAGCGACACGCTGGTGTGGGTCGTCGATCTGGACGGTGCGGCCAAGGTCGACTCGAAGGCCGAGGTCAAGGGCACGCAGGCGGCACCCGCCCCCGGTATGCCCACGGTGAGCGCTCCCGCGCAGAAGGCTGCCACCATCACCATCCCGAAGGGTGAGAAGGCCCCCACCACGCTCAAGGAGCAGGTGCTCATCAAGGGCAACGGCCCCAAGGTCGAGGCTGGTCAGGGGCTGATCGCGCAGTACACCGGGGTCAAGTGGGAGGACGGCAAGAAGTTCGACTCCTCGTGGGACCACGGGGGCGCGACCGCCTTCCAGATCGGCACCGGGTCCGTTATCGAAGGCTGGGACAAGGGACTTGTCGGCAAGAACGTCGGGGACAGGGTCCTGTTGGTGATTCCGCCCTCCCTCGGCTACGGCGCCGACCCCTCCAGCGAACTCGCGAAGAACACGCTGGTCTTCGTGGTCGACATCGTCGGCGCGGTCTGAGGCGCGGTCCGTCCGCCGATCTGTGAGACTGTCCCGGTTGCGAAGTTCATCAGTTTGAGGAGCACAGCAGTGAACATCGAGAAGCCCGAGATCGATTTCCCGGGTGGCGAGCCGCCGGCCGACCTGGAGATCAAGGAAATCTGGGAGGGCGACGGCCCCGAGGCCAAGGCCGGTGACACGGTTGCCGTGCACTACGTGGGCGTGGCCTTCTCGACCGGCGAGGAGTTCGACGCCTCCTGGAACCGCGGCACCCCGCTCCGGTTCCAGCTCGGTGTCGGTCAGGTCATCCAGGGCTGGGACCAGGGTGTTCAGGGCATGAAGGTCGGCGGCCGCCGCCAGCTGATCATCCCCGCGCACCTCGCGTACGGCGAGCGCGGCGCCGGGGGCGGCCTCATCGGCCCCGGTGAGACGCTGATCTTCGTCTGCGACCTGGTCGGGATCTGATCGCAACCGGTCACAGTGGGCCTCCGCCTGACAAGGCGGGGGCCCGCGCTTTTGCCACGACAGCCCGTAGCGGTAGGTTCGACGATCACAGGACTCGGAGAACACTCAGGGCTCCGTGAGCTCCCTGGAAGGGCGGAAGGGCGTCGATGGCCATTGCCAAGGCCGAGCGGCTGATGAACCTGGCGCTGTGTCTGCTCGGTACACGGCGACCGCTCAGCAAGCGCGAACTGCGCGGATCCATCGAGGCTTACCTCGAGGCGGGCGGGGACGACGCCTTCAACCGCATGTTCGAGCGCGACAAGGACGACCTGCGCGAACTCGGCCTGATCATCGCCACCGTGGAGAACCTCGACGGAGAGGTGGGCTATCTCGCCCGCCGCGACTCCAACCGGCTGCCGCCCATCACCCTCGACGCAGAGGAGGCCGCGGCGCTGGGCCTGGCCGCCAAGGTCTGGCAGCAGGCCAGACTGGCCGGAGCCGCCAGCGGCGCCCTCCAGAAGCTGCGCGCCGCGGGAATGCCGGAGGCCGATGGCGCGTACGACGCGACGCAGCACAGCGCTCTCGAGCCGCGTATCCCCGTCCACGAGGCCGCTTTCGAACCCCTGATGCTGGCCTGCCGCGACCACCGTCCGGTCGTCTTCGACTACCGGAAGTCCAATGCCGTCCGCCCCGAGACCCGCCATGTCGAGCCATGGACACTGGAGTGCTGGCGCGGCCACTGGTATCTCGCGGGCTGGGACCGGGACCGCGGTGCCGAGCGGGTGTTCCGGCTGTCCAGGATCACCGGCAAGGTCCGTTCCCGCGCGGGCACGTACACCGCGTCGGTCCCGGACGTGGTGACGGTACGTGAGACCGTCGAGAGCTGGGCGGGGGAGGTCGCGACCCGGTCCGCGCTGATCAAGCTGCGGTCCGACGCCGGCTACCCGCTGCGCGCCCGTGCCACCGCGGCCCGGGAACTGGGAGACGGCTGGGACGAGTTGGAGATTCCGTACGGGCACGGCCTGGACGCCTGGCTGGTCGAGTTCGGCCCGGACGTCGTCGTGCTGGAGCCCGCGGACCTGCGGGCCGATGTGGCCGACCGGCTGCGTGCCGTGGCCAAGGGCTGAGGGGGACTCGTAGGACCATGGCCGCGAACGCCATTGACCAGACCCGGCGGATGCTCTCGCTGGTGACCTATCTGCGGGAACGCCCCGGCGCGCGGGTCGGGGACGTCGCCCGCGCCTTCGGGATCACCGAGGACGAGCTGATCTCCGACCTCGATGTGCTGCCCATGTGCGGGACGAGCTTCCGTGGCGGAGACCTGCTGGACATCGACACGGACGGCGACCGGATCTGGTGGCGCAACCCGGGTGCCCTCGCGGCGGAAGCAGCCGAACCACTGCGGCTCGCCGCGGACGAGGCGACCGCCCTCCTGGTAGCCGCGCGCGCCGTCGCCACCCTTCCCGGGCTGCGTGAGGGCGACCGCGAGGCGCTGCTGAGGGCCACCGCCAAACTGGAGGCGGCGGCCGGGGAGGCCGCGGGTGCCAGCTCGCGGCTGTCGGTCATCTTCGAGTCCGAGGGCGGGGTCTTCGCCGACGTCGACCGCGCCATCTCGGAGCGGCGCAGGCTGTGGCTGCGCTATTACTCACCGGCGCGCGACGAGCTCACGGAGCGCGAGGTGGATCCGATCCGGCTGTTCGCCGTCGGGCATACGTATATGGAGGCCTGGTGCTACCTGTCGGAGGCGCGCCGCACCTTCCGGCTGGACCGGGTCGCCGAGATCCGGCTGCTGGACGAGGCATCCGCGCCGCCGGAGATCGAACTGCGCGACCTCTCGGAAGGGCTGGTGCAGCCGTCGGCCGAGGACCCGGAGGTCGTGGTCGAGGTGGGTCCCGGCGGACGCTGGGTGGCCGAGTACTACCCCCACGACAGCGCGGAGGAGCTGCCGGACGGCGGGTTGCGGATCACGCTGCGCACCCCGGACCCGGCGTCGCTGCGACGGCTCGGGCTGCGGCTGGGCCGGGACGGCCGCATCGTCTCCCCGCCTGAGCTGGCCGCCAGTGCCCGGCGGGTGGCGGCCGAAGCGCTCGCCGCGTATGAGGGCCAGGGGTGGCAGGACTGCCCCGGCCGACAGCACGGCCAGGACTGACGACCGCGACCGAGTAGTGGAGTGATGTGGGAGTGAGGGGAGATATGTCCGTACTATCCGGAATCTCGTCGTCCAGGGCCCCGGTGTCGGTCCCGGTCCTGTTCAAGGCCGCCTGCCCCGACTGTCGCTCCCGTCTCGAGCTCTCCGCCGCCTCCCTGCGGCTCGCGATCGGCGGCAGCAGCCGGACCACTTTCTACTCCTTCACCTGCACCGAGTGCGGGGCGGCCGTGCGCAAGCCCGCGGGGGAGCGGATCGTCGAACTGCTCACCGGTGGCGGTGTGCGCACACTGCGCCTGCACTCCACCGTCTGATCTTCCTGCCATCCCTGAGGTTCCGCGTATGTTCTGGCCCATGCTCGCCATCGCCCTGGGATTCCTCGGCATCGCCGTCCTCGGGGTACTCGGTATCCGCGTCTTCCTGGAGGCCCAGCGTCTGGCCCGGCAGGTGACGAGGGCCACCGAGCGGATCGACCGCGCCGCACAGGACCTGGAGCAGTCGGCGGCCCGGCTGGCGCGTACCGGCGGCAGCTGGCGGTAGCAGCCCGCATATACGGTCGAACTGCCCGCGATGTACCCTTCCGATGGCGGGTCGGACGGCCAGTGCGGGTCGCGAATGTGAGTATGCACAGCCATTGCTCTGCGTTTACTTCGGCGGGTTACGATCGCATGGATCGTGGTGATCGGATGACTGTCCGATCAGGGCAGCCCCGCCCCCCAGCAGCCTCAGCGAGAAGGAAGTCAGACATGATCGGCAATCTGAAGCCCCTTGAGATCCTTCTGATCGTCGTGGTCATCCTGCTGCTGTTCGGTGCCAAGAAGCTGCCCGACATGGCCCGTTCGCTCGGCAAGTCCGCCCGGATCCTCAAGAGCGAGGCCAAGGCGATGAAGCAGGACGGCGAGCAGTCCGGCCCCAAGGCCACCACCGAGCAGACCGCCCAGCCGCAGGACGCGCCCCGCACGATCCAGGCCGCTCCCGGCGATGTGACGAGCAGCCGCCCGGTCTCCGAGCCGAACCGTACGACCCAGAGCTGACCCGGCCGGCCCGGCTCTCCGGGTTTCCCGAAATTTCGACGGTTTTCGCACGAGACGAGGAAGTGGGTTGCTCAAGTCTGCCCGCAAGCAGGAAAAGGACACCGAGGGGCGGATGCCTCTCGGAGAGCACCTGCGTGAGCTGCGCAACCGGCTGCTGAAGTCGGTTCTGGCGATCGCCGTGGCCACCATCGCCGCGGCCTTCTTCCAGAAGGAGATCTTCGAGTTCCTGATGCGGCCGATCCTGGTGTCGGTCGGCTGCGACGCGGGCCAGGTGCGCATGGTCAACGGCCAGCTGTGCGCCGAGATGACCACCAACGGCCTGCTCTCGCCGTTCACGATCGCACTCAAGGTCGCGCTGATGACGGGCGTCCTGGCCGCCACTCCCGTCTGGCTCTACCAGCTGTGGGCGTTTGTCGCGCCCGGACTGCACAGCCACGAGAAGCGCTACGCGATCAGTTTCGTCGTCGCCGGCGTCCCGCTCTTCCTGGGCGGCGCCTACCTGGCGTACTCGATCCTGCCGCAGACCGCCGAGATCATGCTGGGCTTCGCGCCGGCCGGCGCCAAGCCCCTGCTGCCGCTCGACGACTACCTGGACCTGATCAGCCGCATGGTGCTGGTCTTCGGGCTGGCCTTCGAGCTCCCGCTGCTGCTGATCCTGCTCAACATGACGAACGTCCTCAGCGGCCAGCGCATGCTCCGCTGGTGGCGCGGGATGATCGTCGGCCTCACCGCCTTCGCCGCGATCGCCACACCGGGCGGCGAGCCGATCTCGATGCTGCTGCTGGCCGGACCGCTGGCCCTCCTGTACTTCCTGGCCGTCGGCTTCTCGTTCCTCAACGACGCCCGTCGCCGGCGCAGGAGCCCGGACGCCGAGCTGAGCGACGACGAGGCGTCCGAGCTGGACCTCGTCCCCGAGGCCGTCGGCTCCGTCGAGGCCGTCCCGGCCCCCCGGGCACTTCCTGAGCAGTCCGGCGGCGAGGCCGACGGCGGCAGGGCACCCCGGGTCAACGGATACGACGACATCACCTGATCCGTAGGCGCCCGCGCGCGGTGCATCCCGCGTCGGATAATGATCGCGCTCACTGTCAGTGGGGGCGGGTAGTCTCGACAGCAAGATGACAGAGGACCTCTCACCAGCT
This sequence comes from Streptomyces sp. NPDC019396, assembly GCF_040632375.1. Lineage (NCBI taxonomy): Bacteria > Bacillati > Actinomycetota > Actinomycetes > Kitasatosporales > Streptomycetaceae > Streptomyces > Streptomyces sp. NPDC019396. The sequence goes on from NZ_JBEYBS010000018.1 coordinate 21,027, forward strand.
GAGCGATATGCGGCGGCGCGGATCCGTGCCGCCGAGCAGGCCACCGCACTCGCTCCCTTCCGCGAGTTGTACGACTTCGGCCTGGACCCGTTCCAGATCGAGGCATGCCGGGCCCTGGAGGCCGGCAAGGGCGTGCTCGTCGCGGCACCCACCGGTTCGGGCAAGACCATCGTGGGCGAGTTCGCCGTGCACCTCGCCCTCGCCCAGGGGCGCAAGTGCTTCTACACCACGCCCATCAAGGCGCTGTCCAACCAGAAGTACTCGGACCTGGTGAAGCGGTACGGCCCCGAGAAGGTCGGCCTGCTCACCGGTGACAACAGCGTCAATTCCGAGGCCCCGGTCGTCGTCATGACCACCGAGGTCCTGCGCAACATGCTCTACGCGGGCTCCCAGTCGCTGCTCGGCCTCGGCTATGTGGTCATGGACGAGGTGCACTACCTCTCGGACCGCTTCCGCGGCGCCGTCTGGGAGGAAGTGATCATCCACCTCCCGGAATCCGTGACGCTGGTGTCGCTCTCCGCGACCGTGTCCAACGCGGAGGAGTTCGGTGACTGGCTGGACACGGTCCGTGGTGACACCGAAGTGATCGTCTCGGAGTCCCGCCCCGTGCCGCTGTGGCAGCACGTGCTCGCCGGGCGCCGGATGTACGACCTCTTCGAGGAGGAGACCGACCACGGAGGCCGCGGCGCATCACGCCGCGAGGTCAACCCGGATCTGGTCCGCCTGGCCAGGACGGAGAACTCGCGCACCTACAACCCCCGTGACCGCAGGCGCGGGAAGATGGTCCGGGAGGCCGACCGTGAGCGTGAGCGCAGACAGCGCAGCCGCATCTGGACGCCGTCCCGGCCCGAGGTGATAGAGCGCCTCGACGCAGAGGGGCTGCTCCCCGCCATCACCTTCATCTTCAGCCGCGCCGCGTGCGAGGCGGCCGTCCAGCAGTGCCTCCACGCCGGGCTGAGACTCAACGACGAGGAGGCGCGCCACAAGGTGCGCGAGATCGTCGAGCAGCGCACGGCCGCCATCCCCGGCGAAGACCTCCATGTGCTCGGCTACTACGAGTGGCTGGAAGGCCTCGAGCGGGGGATAGCGGCGCATCACGCCGGAATGCTTCCGACCTTCAAGGAAGTCGTCGAGGAGCTCTTCGTACGTGGCCTCGTCAAGGCCGTGTTCGCCACCGAGACCCTCGCGCTGGGCATCAACATGCCCGCGCGTTCGGTGGTGCTGGAGAAGCTCGTCAAGTGGAACGGTGAGCAGCACGCGGACATCACCCCGGGCGAGTACACCCAGTTGACCGGCCGGGCGGGACGACGCGGCATCGACGTCGAAGGCCACGCCGTGGTGCTGTGGCAGCGCGGTATGGACCCCGGGGCCCTCGCAGGCCTCGCGGGTACCCGCACCTATCCGCTCCGCTCCAGCTTCAAGCCCTCGTACAACATGGCCGTGAACCTGGTGCAGCAGTTCGGCCGGCACCGCTCCCGTGAGCTGCTGGAGACCTCGTTCGCCCAGTTCCAGGCCGACAAGTCGGTGGTCGGGATCTCGCGTCAGGTCCAGCGCAACGAGGAGGGCCTCAGCGGCTACCGGGAGGGCATGACCTGCCACCTCGGTGACTTCGAGGAGTACGCCGTGCTGCGCCGGGATCTCAAGGACCGCGAGACCGAACTGGCCAAGCAGGGCGCCGCGCAGCGCCGGGCCGCGGCGGCGGGCTCCCTGGAGAAGCTCAAGCCCGGCGACGTGATCCACGTCCCGACAGGCAAGTTCGCGGGCCTCGCGCTGGTGCTCGACCCCGGGCTGCCCGCAGGGCGGTCCAACGGCCACCGGGGCGGTTTCGAGTACCACGACGGGCCGAGGCCCCTAGTGCTGACCGCCGAGCGGCAGGTCAAGCGGCTTGCGGCGATGGACTTCCCGGTTCCCGTCGAGGCGCTGGAGCGGATGCGCATCCCAAAGTCCTTCAACCCCCGGTCGCCGCAGTCCCGCCGTGACCTGGCGTCGGCACTGCGGACGAAGGCCGGGCACATCGTGCCCGACCGGCACCGCAACCCCCGGTCCGCCGCGGCGGACGACCGCGAGATCGCCCGGCTCCGCAAGGACATCCGGGCCCACCCCTGCCACGGCTGCGACGAGCGCGAGGACCACGCGCGCTGGGCCGAGCGCTACCACCGCCTCCAGCGGGACACCCGGCAGCTGGAGCGCCGTATCGAGGGGCGCACCAACACCATCGCCCGCACCTTCGACCGGATCGTCGGCCTGCTCACCGAGATGGACTACCTCCGCGGAGACGAGGTCACCGAGCACGGCAGGCGCCTGGCCCGGCTGTACGGCGAGTTGGACCTGCTGGCCAGCGAGTGCCTGCGCGAGCGCGTCTGGGAGGGCCTGAGCCCAGCCGAACTGGCGGCGTGCGTCTCGGCGCTGGTCTTCGAGGCGCGGCAGGCCGATGACGCGGTGGCGCCGAAGCTGCCGACGGGGAAGGCAAAGGCCGCACTGGGCGAGATGGTGCGGATCTGGGGCCGCCTCGACGCACTCGAGGAAGAGTTCAAGATCAGCCAGACCGAGGGCGTAGGCCAGCGCGAACCCGACCTGGGCTTCGCCTGGGCGGCGTACCAGTGGGCCTCCGGGAAGAGCCTGGACGAGGTGCTGCGCGAGGCGGAGATGCCCGCGGGGGACTTCGTGCGCTGGTGCAAGCAGGTCATCGATGTGCTGGGCCAGATCGCCGCGGCGGCCCCGGGCGAGGGCACGACGGTGGCCCGTACGGCGCGCAAGGCGGTGGACGGATTGCTGCGGGGAGTCGTCGCCTACAGCTCCGTGGGGTAGGCCTCCGGCGGGTGCGGGGCGACTCTCGGGCGTGCCCCGCACCGTGTGGCCTCGTGGTCACGTGCCGGGCGGTTTCCGGTGTGCCGCACCCGCACCGAGTGCGGCACACCGACACCCCACCCACCCCACCACTCCCTACGGGAAGTTCAGCAGCGCCAGCGGTTGGGACGTCGGCTGGGACGAGCCCCCCGCGGGCTCCACCGTGACGCCCATGCCCGTCGCCGGGCCGACCGCGCCCTCCATGAGGATGGTCTCCGCCGAGCCCGAGGAGGCGAGGAGCCCCGCTGGGCGCATCGTCGTGCCGTCGGCGAACCAGAGCTGGTACACCTTGCCCGCATCCGGCCGCGGCAGCCCCGTCGCCAGGAACACCGCGCGGTCGCGGTCGTGGGAGAGGGCCACCGTGCCGGTGGCACCGGCGCTGCCGAGCGCCGTGGAACTGGTCCGGACGTCGGGCGCGGCCAGCACGTCTGCCAGGGCCTCCGACTGGTGCCCGGCCTGCTCCCGCGCCTGGCGCGTCGATGCCTCCGCCCGACGCGCCAACGCCTCCGCCCGGGACAGCGCGTCCTCCGCCAGACGCTGCTGCCATGTCGCATAGCCGCCGAACGCGGCCACGCCCGCGACACACGCCGCCAGTACGAACCGCGACAGCCTGCGTCGGCCGGCCGGTCTGACCCTGTGCACCGGGCGCCGGTCCCGCTCCCCACCGGGCCGCATCCCGGGAATGGTGGGCGGTTCCTGACGCACCGTCGCTATGCGCTGCAGTACCTGTGCCTTCATCGCGGTCGGCGGCGGCTCGCTGACCGCGAGCCCCAGCCGCCCCGCCGTCGCGCTCAGTTCCCGCACCTCCTGGGTGCAGGCTGTGCACTCCGTCAGGTGCCGCTCGAAACGGGCGCGTTCCCGTTCGCCGAGCGCGTGCAGGGCGTAGGCCCCGGTCAGCGTGTGCAGTTCGGCATCCCGCCCCGAGCTGCCGCGTGCAGTCGCGCTCATGCGCTCACCCCCAGGCAGTCGCGCAGTCGGATGAGCCCGTCGCGCATTCGGGTCTTCACCGTGCCCAGCGGCACGGACAGCAGTTCGGCCACCTCGCGATAGGCGAGTCCGCGGTAGTAGGCGAGGGTCACCGACTGCCGCTGGAGGTCGGTGAGGGTGCGCAGACAACGGCGTACCTGCTCACGCTCAAGCCTGGCCTCGACCTGCTCGACGACGTCGTCGAAGGCCGGGGTCGCGCCGAGCCGTGCCACCTTCTGTTCCCGCTCGGTCGCAGCCTGGGCCGACCGCACCCGGTCGACGGCGCGGCGATGGGCGAGGGTGAGCGTCCAGGTCAGTGCCGAGCCACGGGACGGCTGGTAGCGCGCGGCCGTACGCCAGAGCTCGACCAGCACCTCCTGCGCCACCTCGTCCGACTGCGCCGGGTCGCGCAGCACGCTGCGTACGACACCCAGCACGGGCCCGCAGACCGCGTCATACACCTGGGCAAAGGCCTCCTGGTCCCCCCGTGCCACCCGTACGAGCAGCTCGTCGAGTCCAGGACCGGCCGGCGGTGCCCCGGTGATGCGTACGGCTTCCTTCACGCGCTCGCTCTCCCCTCTCCCTGTCTTCCTTCAGATATACGGAGCGGGAGCGCGTTCTGACTGCCCTTCGGCAGGACTTTTTCAGGTGATCCGGCAGTGGGCGGGCGGGAGTGCCGTCAGGCGGCCCGGTCTTGCTCCTGCTCCCGCTCCACCTGTGCGTTCCAGTCGCGCTTGATGGCGCGCCAGGCCTCGTCCGACTTGCCGAGACGCCAGTACCCGGAGATCGACAGCCGGGCCGCGGGGATGCCCCGCTCCAGCCGCAGATGACGGCGCAGCTCCTTCACCGCGCCCGCCTCACCATGGACGAACGCGTGGACGTCGCCGTCCGGGAAGTCCAGCCCTCGAACCGCGGCGACCAGGGCTTCGCCGACCGCCTGGGCGCCCCGGTGCAGCCAGGTCACCGTGACCCCGTCAGGAGTCGCGATCTTCTGCTCGTCCTCGGGGCCCGACACCTCCACGAAGGCGTGCACGAGAGTCCCCGCGGGCATCTGCTCCAGCGAGGCGGCGATCGCGGGCAGGGCGCTCTCGTCGCCCGCAAGCAGATGCCAGTCCGCCGCTGTGTCGGGTGCGTAGCCACCGCCGGGGCCGAGCAGCCGGACCGGTTCACCCGGCTGCGCCCTGGCCGCCCACGGGCCCGCCAGACCCTCGTCCCCGTGCACCACGAAGTCGATCGTCAGCTCCCGGTGGACGGGGTCCCAGGCGCGCACCGTGTAGGTGCGGTTGCTCGGCCACTGCTCGCGCGGGAGCTCCGCGCGGATGCGGGCCATGTCGAAGGGCTCGGGGTAGCTCACTCCGGGTTGCGGGAAGACCACTTTGACGTACGCGTCCGTCGAGCCGTCCGTGCGGAACTCCGCGAGCCCCTCACCGCCGAGCACGACGCGCACCATGTGCGGAGCGATGCGCTCCGTGCGCACCACCCGCGCCTCGTGGGTCGTCGGTGCCTTGCGGGCGGGCGTGTCTGCCACCGTGGTCTCCCTCGCTACACAGCGTCCGGTCAGAGCTGGGTGCTTGTTAGGTTAACCTAAGTCACTGTCGCGTGCTGCTGATCTCCGCACGTCATGCGCCCAGTTCGGTCAGCAGCCGGTGCACCGCACGCCCCAGACCCCAGCGCACCGCAAGCTCCTCGAGCCGCTGCGGATCCCGTGCCCGCGTCGGCAGCGCCGGGTCGAAGTCGGGCATCGGCACGTCACCGGCGACCCGGACCACCTTCGGCGCCACGGCCACATAGGCCCGCGACTCGTCCAGCCGCTTGCGCTGCGACGGGGTCAGCCTGGACGCGGGGTCGTCCACGGCCGCCATGATCCCGGCCAGGTCCCCGAAGGCGTCCAGCAGCTTCGCGGCCGTCTTCTCACCGATACCGGGCACCCCGGGCAGACCGTCGCTCGGGTCCCCGCGCAGCAGTGCGAGATCGGCGTAACCGGGTCCGTCCACTCCGTATTTCTCGCGTAGTACGGCCTCGTCGGTGGTCTGCATCATGCCCACGCCCTTCAGCGGATACAGCACCCGGACCCCGCGTGCGTCGTCGACGAGCTGGTACAGATCACGGTCACCGGTCACGATGTCCACCGGGCCCGCCGCACACCCCGCCAGCGTGCCGATGACGTCGTCGGCCTCGTACCCGGCGACACCCACACGGGCGATCCCGAACGCGTCCAGCACCTCCTCGATGATCGGGACCTGCGGGGACAGCGTGTCCGGGACCTCCTCCTCGTCCGGGCCGGCCTCGGTCTCCACCGCCACCCGATGCGCCTTGTACGACGGGATGAGCTCCACCCGCCACTGCGGGCGCCAGTCGGCGTCCATGCAGGCCACCAGCTCGTCGGGGTGGTGGTCCTGGACCAGCCGGGTGATGAACTCCAGCAGCCCCCGCACCGCGTTGACGGGTGTGCCGTCGGGGGCGCGCACGGAGTCGGGGACCCCGAAATAGGCGCGGAAGTAGAGGGAGGCGGTGTCGAGGAGCATCAGGCGTCGCGTCACAGCCCTGATGATGCCGTACCGCACCGACAGCGACCGGCCCGGCGCAGCTTGTGGGGGTCGCGCGCGTGAACTGGGTCACTCGTGAGTTTGCCGTGGGCGGCCCGGGGCAGGCGGGGTGCCGGAGCGGAGCCCCCCGCAGCGCTCTGACCAGCGAAAACAGTCACAGCCGACAGGCTGCGGGAGGCCACGGCCCGAAGCCGCCCGCTCCAAGTCCGCCGAAGGGGGGCGCGGGCCGCCCGGTTCAGTCAGGTTCAACGCGAGAGGTATATGTGTCCAGGCTCCAGGCCGAGCACCTGTACAAGGTGTTCGGTAAACGACCCGGCGAAGCGGTACGCGAGCTCGAGAGCGGTGCCGACCGCGACGGGCTGCGCGCCGAAGGTACGACCGCGGCGGTGATCGACGCCTCCTTCACCGTCGAGGCCGGTCAGATCTTCGTCGTCATGGGCCTGTCCGGATCCGGCAAGTCCACGTTGCTGCGCATGCTCAACGGACTGCTGGAGCCGACCGCCGGACGCGTGCTCTTCGACGGCCAGGATCTGACCGCACTCAGCCCCCGCGAACTGCGTGCCGTGCGCTCCACCCGCATCAGCATGGTGTTCCAGCACTTCGCGCTGTTCCCGCACCGCAGTGTGCTGGAGAACGCCGCGTACGGTCTCGAGGTGCAGGGCGTGCCCCGCGCCGAGCGTGAGCGCCGTGCCACCGAGGCCCTGGAACTGGCGGGCCTGGCAGGCTGGGAGCAGTCCTGGCCGGACGAGCTCTCCGGTGGTATGCAGCAGCGCGTGGGCCTCGCCCGCGCCCTCGCCACCGACGCCGACCTGCTGCTGATGGACGAGTCCTTCAGCGCACTCGACCCGCTGATCCGCCGCGACATGCAGGATCAGCTCCTCGAGCTCCAGAAGCGGCTCAAGAAGACGATCGTGTTCATCACCCACGACCTCAACGAGGCCATGCGCCTCGGCGACCGGATCGCCGTGATGCGCGACGGCCGGATCGTCCAGCTCGGCACGGCCGAGGACATCCTGGTCGCCCCGGCCAACGACTACGTCGCCTCCTTCACCCAGGACGTCGACCGCTCGCGCGTGCTCACCGCTGGGGCGATCATGGCCGACCCCGCGACCGCCTTCGCGCAGGAGGGCGACGGCCGGGAGCCGCGTACCGCACAGGACGTGCTCGACGCCGCGCCCGCGACCGTCGGCGCCGACACACCGGTCGTCGAACTGTTCACCCCCTGCGCCGGCAGCGACGCCGCGGTCGCGGTCACCGATGACGACGGTGTGCTCATCGGTGTCGTAGCGCGTGAGCGACTGCTCGCGGTGCTCGGCGAACCCATGACTCCGCAGCCCCCCGCCCGGGGCGCCGCCGCCGAAGCGGGCGCCCCCACGGTGAAGGAGGCCGCCCATGCCTAGGATCCACCTCGGCCGGTGGGTCGACTCCGGTGTCGACTGGCTCCAGTCCCATCTGTCCTGGCTCTTCGACGCCATCACCTCGGTCGTCACCGGTATGTACGACGGCATCGACGCCGCGCTCTCCGCGCCCGAACCGCTGCTCTTCGCCGGCCTCCTCGCCGTCGTCGCCTGGTGGCTGCGCGGTCTGCTCGCCGGCGTACTCGCCTTCGCCGGATTCGCTCTGATCGACTCCGTCGAGCTGTGGGACGACGCCATGTCGACCATGTCGCTCGTGCTGGTCGCCACGATCGTCACCCTGGCCGTGGCGGTGCCCCTGGGCATCTGGGCCTCCCGCTCCAAGGCGGTCAGCGCGCTGCTCCGGCCGGTGCTGGACTTCATGCAGACCATGCCGGCCATGGTGTACCTGATCCCGGGCATCATCTTCTTCGGCGTGGGCGTGGTCCCCGGAATCATCGCCACCATCGTCTTCGCCCTGCCGCCCGGGGTGCGGATGACGGAGCTCGGCATCCGCCAGGTCGACAACGAACTCGTCGAGGCGGCCGAGGCGTTCGGCACCACTCCGCGCAACACCCTGCTGCGCGTCCAGCTGCCGCTCGCCCTGCCCACGATCATGGCCGGCATCAACCAGGTGATCATGCTGGGCCTGTCCATGGTCGTCATCGCGGGCATGGTCGGCGGCGGTGGCCTCGGCGGCGCCGTCTACCGCGCCATCGGCAACGTCGACATCGGACTCGGCTTCGAGGCCGGCATCTCGATCGTCGTCCTCGCCATGTACCTGGACCGGATGACCGGCGCGCTGGGCCGCCAGGTCTCCCCGCTGGGCCGCCGCGCCCTCGCCAGGGCCAGGAGCGCGGCCGGCGTCCTGCGGATCTGGAACCACCGGCCCCAGCCCGTGGTGGCCCTCACCGGCGTCGCGGTCCTCATGCTCGCCGCGGGCGGCATCGGGATGTACGGCGGTGGTTCCACCGCCACCGCGTCCGGCGCCGCCGACGTCGGCAAGGGGAAGAAGATCTCGCTGGGCTACATCCCCTGGGACGAGGGCATCGCCTCCACGTTCCTCTGGAAGGAAGTGCTGGAACAGCGCGGCTTCGAGGTCGACGCCAGGCAGCTGGAGGCCGGGGCGCTCTACACCGGTCTCGCCGGAGGACAGATCGACTTCCAGACCGACTCCTGGCTGCCGGTCACCCACGCCCAGTACTGGGACAAGTACCGGGACAGGCTGGAGGACATGGGGTCCTGGTACGGCCCGACCTCCCTCGAGCTCTCCGTTCCCGCCTACATGAAGGACGTCGACTCCCTCGACGACCTCGGGGGCAGGTCGGGGGACTTCAAGGGCCGCATCGTCGGCATCGAGCCGAGCGCCGGAATGATGGGCATCCTCAAGGACAAGGTGCTCAAGAAGTACGGCCTGGACGGCGAGTACAAGGTGGTCGACGGCTCCACGCCCGGAATGCTCGCCGAGCTGAAGCGCGCGTACGACAAGAAGGAACCGATCGTCACCACCCTCTGGTCGCCGCACTGGGCGTACAGCAAGTACGACCTGAAGAAGCTCAAGGACCCCAAGGGCACCTGGGGCAGGGGCGACGGCATCCACACCCTGGCCCGAAAGGGCTTCACCGGGGACAACCCGCAGGTCGGCACCTGGCTGAAGAAGTTCCGGATGAGCGAGAAGCAGCTCACTGACCTCGAGGCCACCATCCAGGAGACCGGAAAGGGCAAGGAGCAGGAAGCAGTCCGCGCCTGGCTCGAGAAGGACCCGGGCCTCGTCAACCGGCTGGCACCTCTGTAGACCATTCTCCATCCCCCCACCGGTCGGGGCCCCGTCACATACAGTGGCGGGGTCCTCACCGTTGCGCGGGAGGCGACGATGCGATTGGGTGCCGGGATCTGCGTAAGGTACTGAGTAAGGAGGGAGGGACTCGCGATGGCAGACAAGGAGACACTCCGCGTGGGCTCCGCTGTCCGAAGACGGCGCAGGGCTCTCGCGCTCACACTCGCTGCCGTGGCGGAGCGCAGCGGACTGTCGGTGCCCTTCCTCAGTCAGATCGAGAACGAACGGGCCCGGCCCAGCACGCGCTCCCTCGACAGGGTGGCTGTGGCCCTGGACACCACGGCAGCCGAGCTGCTGGCCGCGGCGGACTCCGCGCGCGTCGTGGACGTGGTCCGGGCCGACGAGCCCGGCGATCCCCTGGACGAGGGCATACGGTCCCTCGTGCGGGGCCACCAGCAGCTCCGCGCCGTCGAGTTCACCGGGGAACAGGAAGGCGACCGGGAGTACCAGCACCGCAACGACGAGTTGATGTACGTGGCCGACGGGGCCGCGGAGGTCGAGGCGGAAGGCCGTGCCTACCGCCTGGAGAAGGGCGACACCCTCTACCTGTCCGGAGGCGTACGCCACCGTTGGCGCGCCACTCTGCCGGGCACCCGGCTCCTCGTCGTCGCCGTCGGCGGCCACGTCGAGGCCGGGCCGTGAAGCGGGTCGTGTCCCTCGTCCCCTCCCTGACCGAGGCGGTCGCCGTCAGCGCGCCCGGACTGCTGGTGGGAGCCACCGACTGGTGCAGCCATCCGGCCGGCCTCGATGTCGTGCGCGTCGGCGGCACCAAGAACCCCGACGTCGCGACGATCACGGCTCTCGCGCCCGGCCTCGTCATCGCCAACGAGGAGGAGAACCGGGCTCCCGATGTCGCGGCCCTCCGGGCCGCGGGGCTCGATGTGCTGGTCACCGAAGTGCGCACGCTGCCGCAGGCGTTCGCCGAACTGGACAGGGTCCTGCGAGCATGCGGCGCAGGCCGGCCCCGCTGGCTCGACGAGGCCCGCGCCGCGTGGGACCCGGTGGCGCCCGCCGTGCCGCGTGGTCCCCGGCGGGCTGTCGTGCCGATCTGGCGGCGACCCTGGATGGTGCTGGGACGCGACACCTTCGCGGGGGACCTGCTCGCCCGCCTCGGCGTCGAGAACGTGTACGCGGCGCACTCAGAGCGGTATCCGCGCATACCGCTGGAGGAACTCAACGCGGTGGGCGCTGACCTGGTGGTGCTGCCGGATGAGCCGTACCGCTTCACCGCGGAGGACGGGCCCGAGGCGTTCCCGGGGGTGCGGTCCGCGCTGGTGGACGGGCGGATGCTGACGTGGTACGGGCCGTCGCTGGTGACGGCGCCTTCCGCGCTGACTGCGGCGCTGGGCTGAGTCTCCGGCGGGTGCGGGTGCGGGTGCGGGTGCGGGTGGGTGCGGTGGGGTGCCGCACCCCTGGCGGCGTCCGGAGCGTGCGCCCTCAGGCGCCGCACAGCCTGATACGTCCTGCCGCGACCGTCGGGTGACCGCCGGCCGGGGCTCGGCCCGGACGCCGCGACGGGGTGGGGGCGCACCGCGAGACCCCGCACCCCGTGGCCGCGGCACCAACCTGTCCGGACAACACACCTAGCGGGCCGTCGCAGCGCCGACCAGCCCCGACATCACGCGGGTGTCCTCCCCCATCTCCGGGTGCCACTGCACTCCCAGCACCCAGCCGCGCCCCGGCAGTTCCACCGCCTCCACCGTGCCGTCGTCCGCGTGGGCGGAGGCGATGAGGCCGGTGCCCAGCCGGTCGACGGACTGGTGGTGATAGGTGGGGACCGAGGAGACCTCCGGTACCAGGCCCGCGTAGAGCGTGTCCGGGACCGGGGCCACGGGATGGTGGCTGAAGACGCCCGGGGCCTTGGCGTGGCCCTCCATGTGCTGGACCAGCGTCCCGCCCAGGGCGACGTTCAGGAGCTGCATGCCGCGGCAGATTCCCAGAAGCGGGATGCCCGAATCCAGCGCCGCGTCGATCAGGGCGAGCTCCCAGGTGTCCCGTTCCCGGGCCGGGGGGCCCGTTCGGGGGTGGGGGGCGGCGCCGTAGCGGACGGGCTCCACATCCGGGCCGCCCGCCACGACCAGGCCGTCCAGCCGGGCCACCGTGCGCGCCGCGCGCTCCGGGTCGTCCGGCGGCAGCATCGCGGCGATGCCCCCGGCCGCCTGGACGAGGCGCGGATAGCCGAGCGGCAGCAGCGCGGCGGGCAGCTGCCAGACGCCCCACGAGGCGGTGTCCAGGTAGGTGCTGACGCCGATGAGCGGCTGGGTCACGGTGAGGTTCCTCCTGTTGTCCCGATGATGTCAGTCGCGTTCGAGTTCGGCCTCGGCAGCGGCCAGCGCCGCGAACTCCTCCTCCGGAGCCCGGGCCACCAGACGGTGCCGGCTGTAGAGGGCGAAGTACGCCAGGGCGACGCCGTACACCGCGAGCGCGATGAACGCCGCGTCCTTGTCCACCAGGAACGTCGCGACCAGCGCCGACAGCGCGAGGACGAAGGCCACGGACGAGGTGAGCACGCCACCGGGAGTGCGGTACGGCCGCGGGAGGTCAGGCTCGCGCCGCCGCAGCACGATGTGGGACAGCGCCATCAGCGCGTACGAGATGGTCGCGCCGAAGACCGCGATGTTCAGCATCCGCGCCCCGTCCCCGGTGCCCGCTGCCAGGGCGAAGCCGAGCGCGCCGGGGATCAGCAGCCCGAGGTACGGGGACTTGCGGCGGCTGGTCAGGGAGAGGAAGCGGGGCAGATAGCCGGCCCGGGAGAGGGCGAAGAGCTGCCGGGATCCGGCGTAGATCAGCGAGAAGAAGGAGGCGACCAGTCCCGCGAGGCCCGCGTAGTTGACGAAGCGGCTCAGCGCGGTCGGGTCGCCGTCGCCCTGCAATGCCACCACCAGCGGGTTTCCGGCCTCCTGGATGGCCGCCGAGCCCTGGGCCCCGGTGGCGGCGAAGAAGGTGACCAGGGCGAGCAGGGCCAGGATCGACATCGACAGGGCGAGTGCCTTCGGCATCGAACGCACCGGGTCCTTCGCCTCTTCGGCAGCCAGCGGCACGCCCTCGACGCCGAGGAAGAACCACATGCCGAAGGGGAACGCCGCCCAGATCCCGAGCAGCCCGAACGGCAGCCAGGAGCTGGACCCGAGCGCGTCCTTGTCCACCGGGATGTCGTCCAGTCCGCTGACGTGGAAGTCGGTGAACGCGCCGACCGCGAAGATCAGCAGCGCCGCGACCGCGATCGCGGTGACGATCAGGCTGAAGCGCAGGGCCTCGCCCACGCCCCACAGATGGATCCCGATGAAGATCACGAAGCAGGCGAGATACACCGGCCAGCCCGACTCCAGGCCGAAGAGCCCCAGCGACTCGACGTAGTCGCCGATGAAGATGGCGATGGCGGCGGGGGCGAGGATGTACTCGATGAGGATCGCCGTGCCGGTGAGGAAGCCGCCCCAGGTACCGAGCGCGCGGCGGGCGAAGCCGTAGCCGCCGCCCGCTGTCGGCAGGATCGCGGAGAGCTCGGCAAGCGCGAAGACGAGGCAGGCGTACATCAGCCCCATCAGCACGGTCGCCACGGCGAGGCCGCCGAACCCGCCCTTGGACAGGCCGATGTTCCAGCCGGAGAAATCACCGGAGACGACATACGCGACCCCGAGGCCGGTCAGCAGCAGCCAGCCCGCACTGCCGCGCCTGAGGGTCCGGCGCTGGAGGTAGTCGTCATCCGGTGGGGCGGTCTTGTTCCCTGTGGTGTCTTCGAGCGTCATGGCAGAGCTCCCGCGTAGGGCCCAATGGAATGACGCCATACCTTTGCGCTCGACTCGGGGTAACGCAAGGCCTGGGGGTTACGTTCGGGTTACGGCGTCGCGGTGGCCGGGCAGGGCTACGCCAGGAAGCCGCGCAGCAGCGCCGCCGTGCCCGCGCAGTGTTCGCGCATGACTTCGCGCGCCGTGTCGGCGTCCCCCTCCAGCACCGCGCCCACCAGCGCGATGTGCTGCTGCTGGGAGTGCTCCAGGTTGCGTACCAGCAGCGGGATGACGTCCAGCAGATCGTTCACCGTCGCCCGTACCGCCGCGTACTGCGTGGTCAGCGTGGGGGAGCCGGACAACTCGGCGAGGGTGAGGTGCAGCAGCGTGTCGCAGCGCCGGTAGTCGTCCAGGGTCGCGTCGTGGGTGGCAGCCAGTGCTCTCCGCAGCCGCTCGGCGGCCTCGGGTCTCAGTCCGTGGGCCGCGCACAGCCCCGCCGCGCCCACCTCGAGCACCTCGCGGAAGCGCAGGGTGTCCTCCAGGTCGACCGCGGCGACCCGGCGGCGCAGCTCCTCCTCGTCCGTGGTGCGCAGCCGCTGGCGGACGAACGTCCCCCCGTACCGGCCGCGGCGGCTCTCCACGAGGCCCTGCTCCTGGAGGACCTTGAGCACTTCGCGGAGTGTGACCCGGCTGATGCCCATGCGGTCGGCCAGCTCCCGCTCGGCCGGCAGCCGCTCGCCCCCCGGCACCAGCCCCAGCCGCACCACCTGGAGGACCTGCTCCAGAGCCTCCTCGAAGCCATTGCCCCCGCGCACCGGCCGCAGCACGGACGTCAGCCGGTCCGCCGACTCCGTCGACTCACTGTTTTCCGCCACCTTGCGGTTCCCCCTTCCCAATCAATGGTATTCGGCAATACCTTATGGCTTCCGGCTGACCTTAGGAGGCAGATCCCGTGGCAGACCGCACACCCCCGCTGACCGTCGAGGAGCTCAGGGCCCTCGTCGCGAGCGGTGAGATCGACACCGTAGTCCTGGCCTTCCCCGATATGCAGGGGCGCCTCCAGGGCAAGCGGTTCGCCGCGCCGTTCTTCCTCGACGAGGTGCTCGAGCACGGCACCGAAGGCTGCAACTACCTGCTCGCCGTCGACACCGAGATGAACACGGTGGACGGCTACGAGATGTCGTCCTGGGACCGCGGCTACGGCGACTTCGCCATGCATCCCGACCTGGGCACTCTGCGCCGCGTGCCCTGGAACGAAGGCACGGCGATGCTGATCGCCGACCTCGCCTGGAACGACGGGACCCCGGTCGTGGCCGCACCGCGCCAGATCCTGCGCCACCAGCTCGAGCGGCTCGCCACCTTCGGGTACACCGCACACGTCGGTACCGAGCTGGAATTCATCGTCTTCAAGGACACCTACGAGCAGGCCTGGGACGCGAACTACCGCGATCTGACGCCCGCCAACCAGTACAACATCGACTACTCCGTGCTCGGGACCGGCCGGGTCGAGCCACTGCTGCGCCGCATCCGCAACGAGATGGCCGCGGCCGGGCTGACCGTCGAGTCCGCCAAGGGCGAATGCAACCCCGGTCAGCACGAGATCGCCTTCCGCTACGACGAGGCCCTGCTTACCTGCGACCAGCACGCGATCTACAAGACCGGTGCCAAGGAGATCGCCGCGCAGGAAGGCGTCTCGCTCACCTTCATGGCGAAGTACAACGAGCGCGAGGGCAACTCCTGCCACATCCATCTGTCCCTCCAGGACGCGGATGGACGCAACGTCATGGCGGCGGACACCGACGGACATGACGCCGGGGACGGCATGTCGAAGACCATGCGGCACTTCCTGGCCGGACAGCTCGCCGCGCTGCGCGACTTCGCGCTGCTGTACGCCCCGAACATCAACTCGTACAAGCGCTTCCAGCCCGGCTCCTTCGCCCCCACCGCCGTGGCCTGGGGCCACGACAACCGGACCTGCTCCCTGCGCGTCGTCGGGCACGGCCGCTCCACCCGGTTCGAGAACCGGGTCCCGGGCGGTGACGTCAATCCGTATCTCGCCGTGGCCGGACTGGTCGCCGCCGGAATCTACGGCATCGAGAACGAGCTGGAGCTCCCCGAGGTCTGCGCGGGCAACGCCTACGCCGCCGACTACGCACACGTCCCGACCACCCTCAGCGAGGCCGCCGAGCTCTGGGAGAACAGCCCCATCGCCAAGGCCGCCTTCGGAGCCGAGGTCGTCGCCCACTACCGCAACATGGCGCGGGTCGAGCTCGCCGCCTTCGACGCCGCGGTGACCGACTGGGAGCTCCGCCGCTCCTTCGAACGTATGTGAGGCACCACTTGTCGCAACCGTACGAACTCGATGTGCTGAACCCGGCCACCGAGGAAGTCATCGCCACCGTACCCGGCGCCGCCGCACAGGACGTGGACACCGCCGTCGTACGGGCCGCCGCCGCCCAGCGCGCCTGGGCGGCAGCAGCCCCCGCCGACCGCGCCCGGCTGCTGCGCCGCTTCGCCGCCGTCGTGGACGACCACATCGGGGAACTCGCACGGCTCGAGGTGCGCGAGGCCGGACACACCATCGGCAACGCCCGCTGGGAGGCCGGGAACGTCCGCGATCTGCTCGACTACGCGGCCGGGGGAGTGGAACGGCTCACCGGCCGACAGATCCCGGTGCCCGGCGGTATCGACCTGACGATCCTGGAACCGCTCGGCGTCGTGGGCGTCATCGCTCCGTGGAACTTCCCGATGCCGATCGCGGCCTGGGGCACGGCCCCGGCACTCGCCGCGGGCAACGCCGTGATCCTCAAGCCGGCCGAGACCACCCCGCTGACCGCGCTGCGGCTCGCCGAACTAGCCCTGGAGGCCGGGCTCCCCGAGCACCTCTTCCAGGTGCTGCCCGGCCGGGGCGACATCGCGGGCGACGCACTCGTGCGCCACCCCGGGGTCGCGAAGATCGTGTTCACCGGCTCGACCCGGATCGGCAAGCAGATCATGTCGCTCTGCGCGGACCGGGTGAAGCGGGTCACCCTCGAACTCGGCGGCAAGAGCCCCAACATCGTCTTCGCGGACGCGGACATCGAGGCAGCGGCAGCGGCCGCGCCGATGTCCTTCCTCGACAACAGCGGCCAGGACTGCTGCGCCCGGACCCGCATCCTGGTGCAGTCCTCGGTGTACGACCGCTTCGTCGAACTGCTCGCCCCGGCGATCGAGTCTGTCGTGGTCGGCGACCCGGCCGACGAGCGTACCCAGATGGGCCCGCTGATCTCGAAGACCCAGCTGGAGCGGGTGCGTTCCTACGTGCCCGACGAGCTGCCGGGCATTCGCGGCACCTCCCCGGCGGGCCCCGGCTTCTGGTTCCCGCCGACCCTCCTGACCGGCCTCGCGCCCGATGCCCCCGCAGCGGTCGAAGAGGTCTTCGGCCCGGTCGCCGTCGTGCTGCCCTTCGATGACGAGGAGGAAGCCGTACGCCTCGCCAACGCCACCGAATACGGGCTCTCCGGCTCGATCTGGACCCGTGACGTCGGCCGTGCGCTGCGCATGTCCAGCGCCGTCGCCGCGGGCAACCTGTCCGTCAACTCCCACTCCAGCGTGCGCTACTGGACCCCCTTCGGCGGCTACAAGCAGTCCGGCCTCGGCCGTGAACTCGGCCCCGACGCACTCACCGCTTTCACCGAGACCAAGAACGTCTTCATCAGTACGGAGGCCTGACCACCATGACCGACACGTCCCAGTGCCGCCGCCTCGTCGGCCGCACCGCAGTCATCACCGGCGCGGGCAGCGGAATCGGCCTCGCCACCGCGCGCCGCCTGGCCTCCGAGGGCGCGAACGTCGTCTGCGGCGACATCGACGAGATCGCGGGCAAGGCCGCGGCCGACGAGGTCGGCGGTACGTACGCCAAGGTCGACGTCACCGACGCCGAGCAGGTCGAGGCGCTCTTCAGGACCGCCTTCGACACCTACGGCAGCGTCGACATCGCCTTCAACAACGCGGGCATCTCGCCGCCCGACGACGACTCGATCCTGGAGACCGGCCTGGACGCCTGGCGGCGGGTCCAGGAGGTCAACCTGACCTCCGTGTACCTGTGCTGCAAGGCGGCCATCCCCTACATGCAGCGCCAGGGCAAGGGCTCCATCATCAACACCGCCTCGTTCGTGGCACGGATGGGTGCGGCGACCTCCCAGATCTCGTACACGGCCTCCAAGGGCGGTGTGCTGGCGATGTCCCGCGAGCTGGGCGTGCAGTTCGCCCGCGAGGGCATCAGGGTCAACGCGCTCTGCCCGGGCCCGGTCAACACCCCGCTGCTCCAGGAGCTGTTCGCCAAGGACCCGGAGCGTGCCGCCCGGCGGATCGTGCACATCCCCGTCGGCCGGTTCGCGGAGGCCGAGGAGATCGCGGCTGCCGTGGCCTTCCTCGCGAGTGACGACTCGTCGTTCGTGAACGCGACCGACTTCCTGGTCGACGGCGGTATCTCGGGGGCGTACGTCACCCCGATGTAGCAGCCGGTCGCATGCGGTCCGGCACCCGGTCCCGGTGGGCATCGCGTCCGTCGGGACCGGGGACTCCGGCGCCGTCAGAGGAACGTGCGCCCCTCACCCCGATACGTCGGGACGGATGCGACCACCTGCTCGCCCTCCACCAGCCGCAGTTCGTCGAACCGCTCACACAGCTCACCGGCCTTCGCATGCCGGAACCAGACCTTGTCGCCGATCAGCAGATCGTCGGCGACGGGGCCGAGCAGTGGTGTCTGCACTTCCCCCGGACCCTCCATCGGGTCGTATCTGAGTCCCTCCGGCAGATACGGAACCGGCAGCCGGTCCTGCCCCGCGGCCCCGGATGCCGGGTAGCCGCCGCCGAGCACCGTCACCACCCCCACCCCCGGCCGTCGGACCACCGGCTGAGCGAACAGCGCCGCGGGACTGCCGTTGAAGGACGTGTAGTTGTCGAACAGCCGCGGCACATAGAGCCCCGAGCCCGCCGCGATCTCGGTGACCGCGTCCTCGGCCGCGGTGTGCTGCACACTGCCCGTGCCGCCGCCGTTCACGAATTCCAGGTCCGGCACCTCGCCGCGGACCGCGGCCACCACCGCCGACCTGCGCTGCGCCAGCTCGCGACGAGCCGCGGACTGCATCAGCCGGATCATGCGCGAACGCACCGGACTGCCCGCCACCGCGTCCCCCACCCCGGCCACATGCCCCTCGTAGGCCATCAGACCCACGAGCCGGAAGCCGGGCCGCCGGGCTATCTCCCGTGCCAGCGCAGCCAGTTGGGCCGGCTCGCGCAGCGGTGAGCGGCGTGCGCCCACACGCAGCCGCCCGCCCAGCAGATGCAGCGCGGTGTCCAGCTCCAGGCAGACCCGGATCTCCTCGTCGCCGCCGTCACGGGACCGGTCGATCAGGTCGAGCTGCGCGGGATCGTCCACCATCAGCGTGACGGCGGCGGCGAGTTTGGCGTCCCCCGCCAGCTCGGCGAAACCCGCGCGGTCGGCGGACGGATACGCGAGCAGCACATCGCCGAAGCCCGCACGGGCCAGCCAGACCGACTCGTCAAGGGTGAACGACATGATCCCCTTGAACCCGTCCATGGCGAGCACACGCTCCAGCAGGGCACGGCAGCGTACGGACTTGCTCGCCACCCTGATCGGCTTCCCGCCCGCCCTTCGGGCCAGGTCCGCCGCGTTCGCGTCGAAGGCTTCGAGATCGACGATGGCGAGCGGGGCGTCGAGATGGGCCGTTGCCCGGTCGTACCGGGCCCTGTCGGCGGCACGGGGAATCATGGACCGAGCTTGCCAGACCCGGTGTACCCAAGGGTAGGGGGACGTTCTGGGCAGATGCCCCGGGCCCGTCGTCCCGTGCCCTGAGCCCCTCGGCAAGCCGTAGAGTGACCGTCACACGGTGACGAACGGGCCTGCCTTGAAGGCCGATCCGAAGGCGTGCACGGACATCGGAATGGGGGGCGGATGAGCACCGAGGTACCACGCTCCTCCCGTGTCACGGAAGCTCTGCTCCCCCCTGTGCCTCCCCGGCCTCCCGTGACCCCTCAGCCTCCCGCGCCGCGCAGTGCGGCCGCGGGCGCCGACGGGCGGACGGAGCCGGCTCCGGTCCCTGCCCCGGTGCCACCGCCTCGGACGGACAGCGCAGCGAAGCCGCCCCTGCCCGCGGCGTGGTCATCCGCGACGGTGCCGCCGCCCCCGGTCCCACCCCTCGCCACCGGTCCCACGACCTGGCCGCCGCGCCACTGGGTGCCCGTCCCGGGCTCTCCGGGCTTCCACCCCGAAGGGCCCACCGAGATCACCACCCGGCTGCGCCCCGTGCGCACCCGGCACCCCGCGCGGACCTCGGCGGCCATCGCCTGCCTCGTCCTCGGGCTCGGGCTGATCGGGGGAGCCGCCGCCGGAAGCTGGCTCGCGGACGGGTCCGCCGCCGTCGCTCCCGCGGTCGCCACCGACTACGACGGCGTACGCCCCCTCTGGCACACCGTCCCCGTCGACGAGCTGTTCCCCCCTACCCTCAAGGGCACCGGAGCCGGTCCCGGTGGCGCCGACCGTGTGTGGAAGAGGGTCGGCGTCGCACCCGACGGAACCTGCGCCGAGGCCCTCGACCCGCTGCTGGCCAGGGTGGTGCGGCCGGTCGGCTGCGTTCGCGCGCTGCGCGCCACCTACACCGACGCCACCTCCAGCAGCGTCACCACCGTCGGCATGCTCTTCACACAGGCGGACCGGCAGGTCATGGCCACACTCCGCGGCAGGTTCGCGCAGGAGAACCTCGGCGAACGCGCCGACCTGATGCCCCGGGCGTACCCCGTCCCCGAAACCGCCGCCCAAGGCTTCGGCGACAAGCAGCGGGCCAGCTGGACGATCAGCGTCCTGAGTGACGCCCCGGTCATCGTCTACGCCGTGTCCGGCTTCGCCGACGGCCGCACGGTGGCCGACCCGAGCCCGGCGGCCGAGGCGACCGTCGCGGGCGCCGCCTCCGCGCCCGCGCAGGCGGGCCTCGGCCACGAGGCCAAGGGCCTGGCGGACGGCGTCGAACGAGCCCTGCGCGGCTCCGCGGCCACCTCGGCGGGGAAGCCCGGATGACCGCACAGCCACTGCGCCCGGTTCCCCTGCGCCGGCGGCTCGGACGCCGGCTGACCGGAGGCCTCGCCGCCGCCCTCGCCGTCGTCCTGGTGTCCGCCGCGCCCGCCCATGCCGACAGCATCCGGGCCCGCCAGTGGGCCCTCGACTCGCTGCACCTGGACCAGGCCTGGCGGAGCACCAAGGGCAAGGGCGTCACGGTCGCCGTACTCGACACCGGAGTCGACGACAGCCACCCCGATCTCACGGGTCAGGTGCTCCCGACCAAGGACCTCGTCGGCTTCGGGGCCGGGCGCGGCGACCGGGCGTGGGCACGGCACGGGACCGCCATGGCCGGGATCGTCGCCGGACACGGCCATGGGCCCGGGCGTGAGGACGGAGTGCTCGGCGTCGCACCGCTGGCGAAGATCCAGCCGGTCCGGGTGATCCTCGAAGGCACCGACCCGTCGCGTGCCCAGGCCCGCAAGACCCGTAACTCCGCGCTCGCGGAGGGAATCCGCTGGGCCGCCGACCACGGCGCCGACGTCATCAACCTCTCGCTCGGCGACGACAGCGAGTCCGCGCACCCGGAGAAGGGCGAGGACGCCGCCGTCCAGTACGCACTCGCCAAGGGCGCCGTGGTCGTCGCGTCGGCCGGAAACAGCGGCGAGAAGGGTGACCACATCTCGTACCCCGCGGCCTACCCGGGTGTCATCGCCGTCGCCGCCGTCGACCGCTTCGGCACCCACGCCTCCTTCTCCACCAGCCGCTGGTACGCCACGGTCAGCGCCCCCGGCGTGGACGTGGTCATCGCCGATCCCGACCGCAAGTACTACGAGGGCTGGGGCACCAGCGCGGCGGCCGCGTTCGTCTCCGGAGTCGTCGCGCTCGTACGGTCCGCCCAGCCCGGGCTCACCCCGGCCCAGATCAAGCGACTCCTCGCGGACACCGCCCGGGACGCGCCCAAGGACGGTCGCGACGACGCCAGGGGACACGGCACCGTGGACCCGGTGGCCGCGCTCAAGGCGGCGGGCAGGCTCGCGCAGGGCGAGCCGGAGGCCGCGTCCGCGCCGGGCTACCGGCAGCGCTACTTCGGCAGCGGCCCGGCGCCCGCGCCGGACACCACCGCGGCAGGCGGGCTGCTCGTGCCGCTCGCCGGGGGCGGCGGTGCGCTGCTGATCGTCTGCGCGGTGGTGCTGTGGCGCGGCGGACGCCGCCGTACCTGAACGGGGCCTGAAGAAGCGGACCCTGCCCGACGTGGGCACCGGCGTACCGGAGCTCACGGGTCGCCGTCCTACCATCGCGCGCATGAATGTGACGACCTCGGGGGCGGACCCCCGGCCGCCACGCGCCAGGATCCTCCTCGTCGAGGACGACGGGCCCTTGGCCGAGCTGCTGGAAGCGTCTCTGCGGCACGAGGGCTACGAGACCGTCACCATGACGAGCGCCCGCCAGTGCCTGGCCGCGGGCCCGGCCCACGAGTGCGATCTGCTGCTCCTTGATGTCACCCTGCCCGACATCGACGGGTTCGAGCTGTGCGGGCGGCTGCGAGCTGCCGGTCATCTTCCTCACCGCGCGGGACAGCCGTACCGATCTGCGTACGGGCTTCGCGCAGGGCTGCGACGACTACCTGACGAAACCCTTCAGCCTGGAGGAACTGACCCTGCGGATCGCCGCTGTACTGCGCCGCAGCGGGCGGTCCGGCCCGGTGGACCGGCCGCTGCTCCTCGCCGACCTCGCGCTCGACGACCGGGCCCACCGGGTCACCCGGGGCGGCCGGGAGATCGTCCTGTCGCCCACCGAGTACCGGCTGCTGCGCCACCTGCTCCGGTGGAGCGGCCGGGTGCTCTCGAAGGCGCAACTCGTCGAGGCGGTGTGGGGGCACGCCGACGCCGGTCGCGGCGACGGCGACCTGGTGGAGGTGCACATCAGCCAGCTCCGCAGAAAGATCGAGGCGGACGGTCCGGCGCTGATCCACACCGTGCGCGGATTCGGCTATGTGCTGCGCTCGGACGGGGGCTGAGACATGCCGCTACGCGCACGCCTCGCCCTCCTCGTGGCCGCCCTGCTGACGGGTTCGGTCGCCGTACTGGGCGGCGGCACGCTGTGGTGGACCCGGTCGAGCCTCGTCCACGAGGCCGACGCCCGGCTGCTGCGTGCCCGCGCCGAGCCGCAGCCGTCGGGCCCGACCGCAGCCGACCCGGCCGAACGGGCCGGACACCCGGTCAGGCGGGTTGCCCTGCTGCGCTTCGACGCGCGGGGACGACTCGAGGAGGCCAAGCCGTCGGAGCTGACCGGGGATCCGGATCCGCTGCCGGCCGTGTCCTGGGAGACCGCGCTGTCCGCGGCCCGGACCGGGCGCATCGCCGAGGCCGAGAGTGCGGACGGGGCGCTGGAGTACCACTGGACGGCGGGCCACCGGCCCGACGGCGGTGCGACCGTGTTCGCCGTGTCGCTGGGGGAAGTCGAGCAGACCACCGACCTCCTGCTGTGGAGCCTGGCGCTGGGCGGCGGCGCCGTCGCCGCCATCGGCGGTGGCGTCGGCTGGTGGATGATGCGCCGCGAGCTGCGCCCCCTGGACGACTTGGTGGACGCCACGGAGGCGGTGGCCGCCGGTGACTTGACGCGCCGTATCGAACCCCGGTCGGCACGCGACGAGGTCGGACGGCTGACCGCCGGGTTCGACCTGGGACTCCACCGCGAAGGTGCGCGTCCAGGGCGAGCACTCCTGGCCGGACGCCGACTACAACGAGAGCACCAAGGGCGACTCCCGGATCATCACTTCCAAGAACGTGCCGACCCAGCAGGTCACAGGCACCTTCCCGATCGAGCGGTCAGACCCCGCCTACCAGTACGACACCAACCCCAACGCCATCGAGCCGGAGACGGTCGAGTTCACGCTGCCGCTCAACCCGACTGGGGCTGACAGCCCCGGCTGCGTCGACATGGGAGCGATCGGTGTGCTCAAGAACGGGGTCTGCATATACAACTCCCTCGATGACGCGGGACGGGACGTGGCGGCGCACGAGACCCAGGACGTGTGCGACGGACATCCCGACGGCGCGGAGGCGTACCACTACCACAACATTCCGTCCTGTCTGCTCTCCGCGGCCGACAAGAAGGGCGCGACGCTGGTCGGATACGCCCTCGACGGCTTCGGCATCTACGTCGAGCGGGACGACAAGGGCAACCTCCCCACCAACGCCGACCTGGACGAGTGCCATGGCCGCACCAGCAAGGTGATGTGGAACGGCAGGGAAACGTCGATCTACCACTACAGCGCCACCCTGGAGTTCCCGTACACCGTCGGCTGCTTCCGCGGCACACCCGTCGAGCCCCCGGAACGCGACCGCACGGGGAACAACCAGCGGGGTCGGCAGCGTCCCGGGCAGGGCGGCCAGGACCAGGGGCAGCCACAGGGGCAGGGCCAGCGGCAGCGACCCGGTCAGGAGCAGGGCCAGAGCCAGGGGCACCACTGACCCGGCTGAAATCAGGCCACCACGCGGGCGCCCGGCCAACCACGCGGGCGCCCGGGCGGGCCGGCGGCACCGGAACAGCCCTGCACTAGGCTCATCACGTGGCGCTCAAGAACATCCCCGACTCCCCTTTCCCCGACGACGACGGCTCCGCCGACCCCGCCCTCACCGCGGCGCTCGCCGCCTGGGCCGAGGACAGGAACGCCGAACAGCCGCTCCTCGAGGCACTCAAGGGCGCCCGGCTGCTCGTCCCCGTCGTCGCGCTGCTCGGCGAGGTCGAGGTCGACGAGCAGGGGCTGCGCCACGAGAAGACCAGCGACATGGCCGTACCCACGCTGACCCTGGGGGACCGTCGCGCGCTGCCCGCGTTCACCTCCAACGAGACGCTCGCCCGGTGGGATCCACAGGCCAGGCCGGTCGCCGTCCCGCTGCACCAGGCGCTCGCCGCCGCTGTGCACGAGAAGGCGGACACGCTCCTGCTGGACCTCGCGGGCCCCGTCCCGTACCCCCTGACGGGACGGGCGCTGCTGGCCCTCGCGGAGGGGCGCACCAGCACCGACCCGCTGGCCGATCCGGCCGTACGTGAAGCGGTGCGCGCCGTGGTCGCGGCCGAGCCCGGGCTGGTCCGGGCCCATCTGGGCCCCGGCAGTGCCGACGGCACCCTCGCACTGGTGCCGGGGCCGGGCGTGGTGCCCGCCGAGGCGGCCCAGCGCGTGGCCCGCGCGCTCGCGGCGGACGAGACACTGCGCGCCCGCCTCGTCCGCGGTCTCGATCTCGCCGTGCTGCCGGCGGAAGCCGTGCCTCCGGGGGAACCCCTCTACGTACGCCCGTAGGCGGCACCGCATATCGTGTGGCACATGAGTGACGCGACCCCCAGCTATGAGACGCCGACCGGCGGGCCTTCCGAGTCTTCCGCGGCTCCCGACTTCGACGCCATGACCCGCGACATCGCGGAGGTGCCCGCGGTCGAAGTGATCGTCACGGTCGCGGTGAACCTGATGAGCGCCGCCGCGGTGAAGCTCGGACTGACCGAGGACGGCGAGGAGCACAAGGACCTCGACGAGGCGCGCAAGCTGGTGCACGCGCTGGCCGGTCTGCTCGACGCGGGTGCCACGGAGATCAGCTCCTTCCACGCGGCGCCGCTGCGTGACGGGCTGAAGTCGCTCCAGCTGGCCTTCCGTGAGGCGTCGCTCGTCCCGGACGAGCCGGGCCAGGGCCCGGGCGAGAAGTACACCGGCCCGGTCTACGGCTGATCGGGACACACCAGGTCCACGGCTGATCCGGACGCATCCGTATCCGCTCCCGCTCCTCCCGGTTCGCTCCCGCTGACCGGAGCTGCTAACCTGTTGTAACGACCGGTCGGGCACCTGTATGCCCGACCCACAAGTGGAGGCTCCGAACTCCCACCTACCGCCCCTCGTAGGGCGGCGGGTCACCGGTCAGGCGGCGCCCATCGTTCCGTACGGACGATGGAAGCCGCCCGATGCAGCGCCCCGCGGTTCGCCGTGCGGTGTTCCGGTAGTCCTGGAGCCCCGCCTGTGCCCGTCGGGGCATTTTTCATGAGCCGACGGGGTTGGTCCAACGAAAAAGACGTTGCGTGGCTGTCTGCCAGAGTGCCGCGCAGTGCTACCGAGGAGGATCCATCAGCGCCGAGCCCCGCATCAACGACCGGATTCGCGTTCCCGAAGTGCGACTTGTCGGTCCCAGCGGCGAGCAGGTCGGGATTGTTCCGCTTGCCAAGGCCCTGGAGCTTGCCCAGGAGTACGACCTCGACCTGGTCGAGGTGGCGGCGACCGCCCGCCCGCCCGTGTGCAAGCTCATGGACTACGGGAAGTTCAAGTACGAGTCGGCCATGAAGGCCCGTGAGGCGCGCAAGAACCAGGCGCACACGGTCATCAAGGAGATGAAGCTCCGGCCGAAGATCGACCCGCACGACTATGACACCAAGAAGGGTCACGTCGTCCGGTTCCTCAAGCAGGGCGACAAGGTCAAGATCACGATCATGTTCCGTGGTCGCGAGCAGTCCCGGCCGGAGCTCGGCTACCGGCTGCTCCAGCGGCTCGCGGAGGACGTCCAGGACCTCGGTTTCGTAGAGTCGAACCCGAAGCAGGACGGCCGGAACATGATCATGGTTCTGGGTCCGCACAAGAAGAAGACCGAGGCGATGGCCGAAGCCCGCGAGGCGCAGGCCGCCCGCAAGGCGGAGCGCCAGGGGCAGCCCCACTCGGTGGACTCCGCCGAGGAGCCTGCCGAGGTGCCTGCCGAGGAGCCCGCCGAGGCCTGATTCCGGGACAAACCGTCCTGGATATCAATCGATACATCTGACGCTTTCGCCTGCCGGTTTTCGAACCGGTGACGAAGGCGCCACTGACGAGGAGAGAACGGCGCTATGCCGAAGAACAAGACGCACAGCGGTGCCAAGAAGCGCTTCAAGATCACCGGCTCCGGCAAGGTGCTCCGCGAGCGCGCCGGCAAGCGCCACCTGCTCGAGCGCAAGTCGTCCAAGCTGACGCGTCGCCTCACCGGCAACGCCGAGATGGCCCCGGGTGACGCCGCCAAGATCAAGAAGATGCTGGGCATCTGAGCTTGATTTCGTGCCCCCGGGCGACGGGGGCCTCCGGGCAAGACCGGGACCCAATCGTTTCCGGGTCGTGTGAGCACAACCGCGACCCCGCTACAAGGAGTTAACAAGTGGCACGCGTCAAGCGGGCAGTCAACGCCCACAAGAAGCGCCGGGCGATCCTCGAGCAGGCCAGCGGATACCGCGGCCAGCGTTCCCGCCTGTACCGCAAGGCGAAGGAGCAGGTCACCCACTCCCTCGTCTACAACTACAACGACCGCAAGAAGCGCAAGGGCGACTTCCGTCAGCTGTGGATCCAGCGCATCAACGCCGCTGCCCGCGCCAACGGCATCACCTACAACCGCTTCATCCAGGGTCTGAAGGCCGCCAGCGTCGAGGTGGACCGCAAGATCCTGGCCGAGCTCGCGGTCAACGACGCCGCCGCGTTCGCCGCGCTGGTCGAGGTCGCCCAGAAGGCGCTCCCGAGCGACGTCAACGCCCCGAAGGCCGCGTCCGCGGCCTGACGGCCGCCTCTCGCGTCCTCCTCGGACCGTTCCGGACCCGCAGGCCCTCTGGCCTGCGGGTCCGGGTGCTTCGCGGGGCCGGATCACCGCCTGCTCGGTCATCCGGCCCTCCGGCTCCGGCCACCCGCCCACCGTGCGCCCGTGCGCAACAAGAGAAGTGAGTGTGCACCCCATGGGCACCTTCGAGCTGATCTCCCCGCGATCACCCCGTGTCGTAGCCGCCCACCGACTGGCCAAGCGGAACTTCCGGTCGAAGGAGCGCCGGTTCATCGCGGAGGGACCGCAGGCCGTACGGGAGGCGGTGGAGCACCGGGGCGGGGACGGGGAGCCGACGCTGGTGGAGCTGTTCACCACCGTCGAAGCCGCCGAGAGGTACGCGGACATCGTCGACGCCGCCCGGGCCGCCGGGGCGCGGATCCACCACGCCGCCGACAGGGTGCTGGCCGAGGTCTCGCAGACCGTCACCCCGCAGGGGATCCTCGGTGTCTGCCGCTTCCTCGACTCGCCGTTCGAGGAAATCCTCGCCGCCCGGCCCAGGCTGGTCGCCGTGCTCGCCCATGTCCGCGACCCTGGGAACGCGGGCACCGTGCTGCGCTGCGCGGACGCCGCGGGCGCCGACGCGGTCGTGCTCACCGACGCGTCGGTGGACCTCTACAACCCCAAGTCGGTTCGGGCCTCGGTCGGTTCCCTGTTCCATCTGCCCGTCGCCGTGGGCGTACCCGTCGAGCGGGCCGTCAGCGGGCTGAAGGAGGCCGGGGTCCGTGTCCTCGCCGCGGACGGGGCCGGAGACGACGACCTCGACGACGAGCTCGACGCCGGCACGATGGTCGGACCCACCGCGTGGATCTTCGGGAACGAGGCATGGGGCCTGCCCGAGGAGACCCGAGCGCTCGCGGACGCCGTCGTCCGGGTGCCGATCCATGGAAAGGCCGAGAGCCTCAACCTGGCGACGGCCGCCGCGGTGTGCCTCTACGCCTCCGCACGAGCTCAGCGCGCCTCCGGTGGCTGCCGGGCGCGCTGAGCCGGGCTCGTACGTCTCGGCGGCAGGACTGTCGCTCCCTCGCCGCCGCCTAGTAGGGTGACCAACTCGGGGACCCACTGCACCGGTTCGAGAGGTGGGGTACGGGGATGGCTGTCGGCACGAGCAGGCCGTCGAAGTCCGCTGCGGAGTTGGCCGGCAAGTCCGTCGGGAGTCCGGCCGCGCCGTCCGCCGCGTCGGCGTACAGCGCCCCCGCCGGCCCGCCGCTGGGCCTCGGCGACCTGGGCATCGACCCCGATGACCTGCCCGACGGGCTCGTCGTCGCCGACGAGGCCGGCCTGGTGGTCTGCTTCAACGCCGCGGCGGTCCGGATCACGGCCACCTCCAGAGCCCAGGCCATGGGACTCCCGCTGGAGCACGTCCTGCCCCTGGAGGACCTCAAAGGACGCCGCTGGTGGCCGCTGACCGATCCGTACGGCGGCCTCGCCACCCGAGTCGGCCAGCCCGAGCGCAATCTGCTGCTGCCCGGTGTCCGCGAGGTGCTCGTCTCCGCGCGGTACATCCGGGAGACCCCCACCGGACCGGTCCGCCGGGTCGTGGTCACCCTGCGTGGCACCGAGGCCCGGCGCCGTACCGAACGCAGTCATGCCGAGCTGATCGCGACCGTCGCCCATGAGCTGCGCTCCCCGCTGACCTCGGTCAAGGGCTTCACCGCCACCCTGCTCGCCAAGTGGGAACGATTCACCGACGACCAGAAGCGGCTGATGCTGGAGACCGTCGACGCCGACGCGGACCGCGTCACACGGCTGATCGCCGAGCTCCTCGACATCTCCCGGATCGATTCCGGGAGGCTGGAGGTCCGCCGTCAGCCCGTCGACATAGCCGCGGCCGTCAGCCGTCACATCCAGGCGCAGACCGCCCGCGGCCAGTCGCCCGACCGCTTCTTCGTGCGCGTGGAGCAAGGGCTGCCGGCGTTGTGGGCCGATCCTGACAAGATCGACCAGGTGCTCGGCAACCTGCTGGAAAATGCCGTGCGCCACGGCGAGGGAACGGTCACCATCGAGGTGGCACCAGCGTCCGGAGAGCCCGGAGAGCGCGAGGCGAAGGGAACGGCCGTCACCGTGAGCGATGAAGGCCCCGGTATTCCCGAGGAGTCGATGGGCCGTGTCTTCACCCGCTTCTGGCGGGGGAGCAAGCGCGGTGGTACCGGTCTTGGCCTGTACATCGTCAAGGGCATCGTCGAGGCGCACGGCGGGACGATCACCGTCGGCCGCGGGCCCCGCGGCGGTGCCGAGTTCCGATTTATCCTGCCCGTCGGCGCCCCGGCGTACCTCGGCTGAGCACCCTCGCCGAGTCCCGCCCCGTGGACCACGGGCTCTCTCGTATACCTCACCCCGCTAAACTCGACCTTTGGCACCTTTGCGTCCTCGGTCGTCGAGCGGGGTCCCCCAGCCAGCCCATCGGAAGCACGGGAAGAAATGTCGGCACCCAATAAGTCGTACGACCCAGTAGAGGTCGAGACACTGAAACCGGAAGAGATCGAGCGCATGCGGGACGAGGCGCTTGCCGCCTTCGCCGCCGCCGGTGACCTCGACGCCCTCCACGAGGCGAAGATCGCGCACACCGGTCCCGCCTCGCCGCTCGCCCTCGCCAACCGGGAGATCGGCGCCCTGCCACCGCATGCCAAGGCCGAAGCCGGAAAGCGTGTGGGCCAGGCCCGCGGCGCCGTGAACAAGGGCCTGGCCGCCCGGCAGACCGAGCTGGAGGCCGAGCGGGACACCCGTGTGCTGGTGGAGGAGGCGGTGGACGTCACCCTGCCGTACGACCGCACCACCGGCGGCGCCCGGCACCCGCTGACCACGCTCATGGAGCGCATCGAGGACGTCTTCACGGCGATGGGCTACGAGGTCGCCGAAGGCCCTGAGGTGGAGTCCGAATGGCTGAACTTCGACGCGCTGAACATCGCGGCGGACCATCCCGCCCGCGGTGAACAGGACACCTTCTTCGTCCGCGGCACCGGAGCCCCGGTGGGCGCCGACGCGGCGGACCAGGGCTCCGGTGTCGTCCTGCGTACCCACACCTCACCCGTACAGGTCCGCTCGATGCTGGACCGCGAGCCGCCGCTGTACGTGATCTGCCCCGGCCGCGTCTACCGCACCGACGATCTCGACGCCACCCACACCCCGGTGTTCCACCAGGTCGAGCTGCTCGCCGTGGACGAGGGCCTCACCATGGCCGACCTGAAGGGCACCCTCGACCACATGGTCCAGGCGCTCTTCGGCGAGGGCATGAAGACCCGGCTGCGACCCAACTTCTTCCCGTTCACCGAGCCGTCCGCAGAGATGGACATGGTGTGCTACGTGTGCCGCGGCGAGTCCGTCGGCAACCCGGACCGCCCCTGCCGCACCTGCTCCAGCGAGGGCTGGATCGAGCTCGGCGGCTGCGGGATGGTCAACCCGAAGGTGCTGGTCGCCTGCGGTGTCGACCCGGAGAAGTACAGCGGGTTCGCCTTCGGGTTCGGCATCGAGCGGATGCTGATGTTCCGCCACAACGTCGACGACATGCGAGACATGGTCGAGGGTGACGTCCGGTTCACCCGGCCCTTCGGGATGGAGATCTGATGCGGGTCCCGCTTTCATGGCTGCGGGAGTACGTCGACCTGCCGGCGACGGAGACCGGCCGTGACGTACAGGCCAAACTGATTGCCGCCGGGCTCGAGGTCGAGTCCGTCGAGCAGCTCGGGGCCGGGCTCACCGGTCCCCTCGTCGTGGGCCAGGTGGCCACCATCGAGGAGCTGACCGAGTTCAAGAAGCCGATCCGCTTCTGCACCGTCGACGTGGGCCAGGCCAACGGCACCGGGGAGCCGCAGGAGATCATCTGCGGCGCCCGGAACTTCGCCGTCGGCGACAAGGTCGTCGTGGCCCTGCCCGGCGCCGTGCTGCCCGGTGACTTCCGTATCGCCGAGCGCAAGACCTACGGACGGGTGTCCCGCGGCATGATCTGCTCCAGCGACGAGCTGGGCATGGGCGAGGACAGCACGCACGGGATCATCGTGCTGCCGCCCGAGATCGAGGTGGGCACCGTCGCCACCGAGCTGCTCGAGCTGTACGACGAGGTCCTCGACATCGCCGTCACACCCGACCGGGGCTACTGCCTGTCGATGCGCGGTGTCGCCCGCGAGGCCGCCATCGCGTACCGACTGCCGCTGCGCGACCCCGCGCTGCTCGACGTGCCCGCGCCCAACTCGTTCGGCTACGCGGTACGGATCAGCGACCCGATCGGCTGCGACCGCTTCACCGCGCGCACGGTGGTCGGTCTCGACCCCGAGGCCCGCTCCCCGATCTGGATGCAGCGCCGCCTGCAGAAGGCGGGCATGCGCCCGATCTCGCTGGCCGTCGACATCACCAACTACGTGATGCTGGAGCTGGGGCAGCCCCTGCACGCCTACGACCGGGCCCGCCTTGACGGACCGATCGGTGTGCGCCGCGCCGAGGCCGGCGAGAAGTTCACCACCCTCGACGGCGTCAAGCGTGTCCTGGACGCCGGGGACCTGGTCATCACCGACGACCGTGGACCGATCGGCCTCGCCGGTGTGATGGGCGGCGCCAACACCGAGATCGCCGACTCCGTCGCCGACCCGGAGACCGGCGAGGTGCGCGGTACCACCGAAGTCGTCATCGAGGCCGCCCACTTCGACCCGGTGTCCATCGCCCGCACGGCGCGCCGCCACAAGCTCTCGTCCGAGGCGTCGCGGCGCTTCGAGCGCGGTGTCGACCCGCAGGCCGCCTCGGCGGCCGCACAGCGCACGGTGGACCTGCTCGTGCTGCTCGCGGGCGGCACCGCCGAGGCCGGGGTCACCGAGGTGATCGCCCCGTCCGCGCCACGCACGATCACGATGCCCGCCGACCACCCCGACCGGGTCGCGGGTGTCGCGTACGGGCGTGAGACCGTCGTGCGCCGCCTCCAGGAGGTCGGCTGCGACGTCTACGGACAGGACGAGCTCGTCGTCACCGTCCCGTCGTGGCGGCCCGACCTGCACGCGCCGAACGACCTCGCCGAAGAGGTCATCCGGCTGGAGGGCTACGAGAACCTGCCGTCCACCCTGCCCACGCCGCCGTCCGGGCGCGGACTCACCGCCCGCCAGCGGCTGCACCGCCGGGTCGGCCGGGCGCTGGCCGGAGCGGGCTATGTCGAGGCGCTGAACTACCCGTTCATCGGGGCCGCCGTGCTCGACCAGCTCGGGTTCGAGGCGGACGACCCGCGGCGCACCGTCGTCACGCTGGCCAACCCGATCTCGGACGAGGAACCGGCGATGCGGACCACGCTGCTGCCGGGACTGCTCACCGCTCTGCGGCGCAATGCCGGCCGCGGCGCGCATGATCTGGCCCTGTTCGAGACCGGACTGGTCTTCCGCCCGACGGGCGAGGAGGCGACCGCGTTCCCGGAGAACCTCTCTGCGGACCGCCGCCCCACGGACGAGGAGGTCGCCCTGCTGAACGCGGCCCTGCCGCGTCAGCCGAGGCGCGTCGCCACCGTGCTCGCCGGTGCCCGCGAACAGGCCGGCTGGTGGGGCGAGGGACGCCCGGCTGACTGGGCGGACGCGGTCGAGTCCGCCCGTACGGTGGCCCGCGAGGCCGGCGTCGAGCTCGTCATCCGCGCCGACCAGCACGCCCCGTGGCACCCCGGCCGCTGCGCCGCGCTGTACGCCACGGTCGACGGCGAGGAGACCCTCGTCGGCCACGCCGGTGAGCTGCACCCCCGCGTCATCAAGGCGCTCGGAGTGCCCGAGCGCACCTGCGCGATGGAGATGGAGCTGGACCTGCTCGAGCGCGCCGGCGAGGGTGCGGTCCAGGCCCCGCGTATCTCCACCTTCCCGGTGGCCACGCAGGATGTCGCCCTGGTCGTCTCCTCCGACGTGCCGTCGGAGGAGGTCGAGCGGGTGCTGCGGGAGGGCGCGGGCGGACTGCTGGAGTCCATCCGGCTGTTCGACGTGTTCGCCGGCGCGCAGATCGGCGAGGGCAAGAAGTCGCTGGCCTACGCCCTGCGCTTCCGTGCCCCCGACCGCACCCTGACCGTCGACGAGGCCTCCGCCGCGCGTGACGCCGCGGTCGCCCTCGCGACGGAACGCGTCGGGGCGGTGCTGCGCGGCGCCTGACGGCCGCCTTGTGTGAGGGCCCGTACCCGGAGGTCATCCGGGTGCGGGCCCTTCTGCGTGAGCGGGTTGCCGCCGCACCCCCGTGCGGCACACGGCGAAAGCGCCGCCCGTCCTGCTGCGGAGTATCGGGCAGATCAGCAGGACGGACGGCGCGGAAGCGGGCCGCCGCACTTACGAGGGGGAGCCGGCGGCCCGGCCGCCTCCTTGAGAGGGAAGTTCAGTCAACCGGCCGCGGCGCGGCGGCGGCAGAGCGTGTGCGGCACGGGCATACGCACTTGTTTCACACCCCGTGCGAACCGCGCTGCACTACGCTGGCCCACACCGAGCCAACGGAGGGCCCCATGCAGCCCAACACCCTGCTCGACGCCCTGCTGGACGAGGCCGGAATATCGCACGCGGGTCTTGCGGCCCGGGTGAACCACGCCGGCCGGGCGCGGGGTCTGGCGCTGCGGTACGAACACACGGCCGTGGCCCGATGGCTGAAGGGGCAGCGCCCCCGGGGACAGGTGCCCGATCTCATCTGCGAGGTCCTCGCGGCCCGGTTGCGCAGGGCGGTCACCCTCGACGACATCGGTCTGGGCGTGCCCGACGGATCCCCGGGCCCCGCGCACGGTTCGCAGCTCTCCGGCTTCGTCGAGCGGGCCACCGCCCTGTGGCGCTCCGACGAGCAGCGGCGCCCGCATGTCATCGGCGCGGCGGCGTTCACCGGCACGCCCGCCGTCATGCCGGTATGGGAGTGGGAAAACCCCCCGGAGGACGCGGATGTCTCGCGCGACGGCCGTACCCGGGTCGGCCCGGCCGACATCACCATGCTGCGGGCAGCCCGTGCGCACTACGAGCTCATGTACCGCAAGGCGGGCGGGATCGCGACCCGGTCCAGGATCGTCGGCTTCCTCAACACCGAGACCGCACCGCTGCTGCGCGGTGCCTATGGCGACGCCCTGGGGAGACGGCTGCACCGCGCCACCGGGGGACTGGTCGCCATCGCGGGTATCTGCGCCTATGACTCGGACGCGCACGGGCTCGCGCAGCGCTACTTCCACCAGGCGCTGCGCCTCGCCAAGGCGAGCGATGACCGGGGCTTCGGCGCCTATGTCGTCGCGTTGCTGGTCAACCAGTCGCTGTTCATGGCGGAGTACCGGCAGGCGGTCGCCTTCGCGGAGGCCGCGCTGCGGGCGGCGGGGGAGCAGATCACCCCGGCACTGGCCGCCGATCTCTCCGCGATGCAGGCGAAGGCGTACGCCCGGATCGGCGACGGCGGCAGCGCGCTGGTCTGCATCGGGCGCGCCGAGGCTGAGGCGGAGCGGATACGCCCGGGCAGCGAGCCGGACGAGACGGGGTACGTACAGCCCGGTCTGGTGAACGTGCAGGTGGCGGAGGCGCTGCTGAGCCTCGGGGATCTCGCGGCGGCCCGTGAGCACGCCGCCGCCGCGGCCCGGGCACCGGCCCATGACCGGGGCCGGGTGCACCGGCTCGCCCTGCTGAGTCAGATCGAGCTGTGCCAGGGCGAGGCCGACCGTGCCGCGGTGACGGCGACCGAAATGGCCGAGCTGGCGCGGGGGATGGAGTCGCAGCGGCTCAGGGACCGGCTGCGGGAGGTACGGCGGCATCTCGTGGCGAACGGGTCCACGCCTGCCGCCGAGGCGGCCGAGCGCATCGACGGAGCCATGCGCGTTCCCCTGTGAGGCGGCAACTGCTGCGATATTGCCATCAACTTGTCGGTCGGAAGGTGGCAGAGACGTGCAGTGGACGAACTTAGGCGAACAAACCGTGTATCAGAACCGCTGGTTCAGGGTCGCTCTGGCCAATGTGGCCCTGCCCGACGGCCGGCACCTGGACCACTTCCTCATCCGCCTCCGCCCGGTCGCCGTGGCGACGGCCGTCAACGAGGCCAACGAGGTCCTGCTGCTCTGGCGGCACCGGTTCATCACCGACAGCTGGGGGTGGGAGCTCGCCGCCGGTGTGGTGGAGGACGGGGAGGCCATCGAGACCGCCGCGGCCCGCGAGATGGAGGAGGAGACCGGCTGGCGGCCGGGGACGCTCCGGCATCTGCTGACCGTCGAGCCGTCCAACGGACTCACCGACGCCCGGCACCACCTCTACTGGTCCGACGGGGCGACCTATATCGGTCACCCCGAGGACGACTTCGAGTCCTCGCGCCGCGAGTGGGTCCCGCTGAAGCTGGTCCCCGACATGATCGCCAGGGGCGAGGTCCCGGCAGCCGGGATGGCGGCCGGTCTGCTGATGCTGCACCATATGCGGCTGGGCTGACCACCGTCCGAGGGGCGGCCGGGAGCGTGTGCGCGCGCAAGGGCGGACACGCTCCGAACACCCCAGGTCTCAGCAGGGTTCAGGAGTACGGGTAGAAGCCCGAGCCCGTCTTCCGGCCCAGCCGGCCCGCGTCCACCATCCGCTGAAGCAGCGGCGGCGCCGCGTACAGCGGTTCCTTGAACTCGGCGTACATCGAGTCGGCCACCGACGCGACCGTGTCCAGACCGATGAGGTCGGAGAGCTTCAACGGACCCATCGGGTGGGCGCAGCCCATCTCCATGCCGTTGTCGATGTCCTCGCGGCTCGCGATCCCCGACTCGAACATCCGGATGGCGGACAGCAGATACGGGATCAGGAGCGCGTTCACCACGAAGCCCGAGCGGTCCTGGGCGCGGATCGCGTGCTTGTCCAGCACCTGCTGGACCACGGCCTCCGCGCGCTTGATCGTCTCCTCGGACGTCGTCAGCGCCGGGATCAGCTCCACCAGCGCCTGCACGGGTGCGGGGTTGAAGAAGTGGATGCCGATGACCTGGTCGGGCCGCGAGGTGGCGACGGCCAGCTTCACCAGCGGAATGGAGGAGGTGTTCGATGCCAGAATGGCGTCCTGACGGGTGACCACCTGGTCGAGCACCTGGAAGATCTCCGTCTTGACCTGCTCGTTCTCCACGACGGCCTCGATGACGAGATCGCGGTCGGCGAACTCGCCGAGATCCGTCGTGAAGCTCAGCCGGGCCAGCGTGGCATCGCGCTCCTCCTCGCTGATCTTTCCGCGCTCGGCGGCCTTGGCGAGGGAGTTGTGCAGACGGGTACGGCCGATCTCGAGGGCTTCGCCGGTGGTCTCCGCGACCTTGACCTCGAGCCCGCTGCGGGCGCACACCTCGGCGATACCCGCGCCCATCTGGCCACAGCCCACCACTCCGACGCGGGTTACGTCGGCCACAGTTTCGGTCACTTCGTGCCTTTCGCTGGTTTTCGTGGCATTTCGCCCGGCAGGTCTCCGTATGGTTCCGGCTGCCCACCTCGACCCCACGACGTTACTCCGAGGGTGCGTGTGCTCGGGGGGCCGGGGCGGCATGCTGTTCGAGGACAAGTAGTACGGCGAGTGAGCAATCGGCACAGAGAGGTGCGCTGGGTCACTTATGGGACAGATCAGCAGAAGAGGATTCGTCACGGCGGCTGGTGCGCTCACCGCGCTGACCGTGACCGGTGAGACTCCGATCCAGGCCGCCCCCGCCACCGGGGCGGCGCCCGCCCGCCGGGGGGCTCCCGCCGCCCGGGAGTTCCGTGGGATGTGGCTCGCCACCGTCGCGTGTCGCGACTGGCCGTCCGCACCGGGGCTGTCCGCGGCCAAGCAGCGCGCCGAACTGCTGCGCCATCTGGATGTGGCGGTCGCCAGGCGGCTCAACGCGGTGGTCTTCCAGGTCCGGCCCGCAGCCGACGCCCTGTGGCCCTCGCCGTACGAGCCCTGGTCGCAGTGGCTCACCGGCGTCCAGGGCCGCAACCCGGGCTGGGATCCGCTGGGCACGGCGGTGAAGGAGGCCCATGCCCGCGGTCTCGAGCTGCACGCCTGGTTCAACCCGTACCGGGTCGCCAATCATGGGGATCTGTCGAAGCTGGCCGCCACGCACCCCGCGCGACGCAACCCCGGGTGGGTCGTCGCATACGGCGGAAAGCTCTACTACAACCCCGGGCTCCCCCAGGTCAGGAAGTTCGTCCAGGACGCGATGCTCGACGCCGTGGCGCGCTACGAGATCGATGCGGTCCACTGGGACGACTACTTCTACCCGTACCCCGTGGCCGGGCAGCAGTTCGCCGACGGGGCCGCGTACCAGCGCTACGGAGCGGGCTTCTCCAGCAGGGCCGCTTGGCGGCGCGACAACATCAACCGTCTGGTGCGGGAGACGGCGGTACGGATCAAGGCGCTGAGGCCCGGTGTCCGTTTCGGTATCAGCCCCTTCGGGGTCTGGCGCAACGCCGACACCGACCCCCTCGGTTCGAACACCGCGGCAGGTGTGGAGACATTCGACGACCTGTACGCGGACACCCGGACCTGGGTGCGCCAGGGGTGGATCGACTACATCGTGCCGCAGCTGTACTGGCACATCGGCTTCACCGCGGCCGACTACGCGCGCCTGGTGCCCTGGTGGGACGCGCTGGTGCGGGGAACCGGTGTGGACCTCTACATCGGCGAGGCACTGTACAAGGCGGGTGACCCGGCACAGGCCAAGGCCTGGCAGGACCGCCGGGAGCTGTCGCGTCATCTCACCTTCGCCGACCGGTACCCCAACGTGCGCGGTCACTGCTTCTTCTCGGCGAAGGAAGTGGCGACGGACCGGATCGGAGCGATGGCCGCCGTGGTGGCGGATCACTATCCGACCCGGGTCCGGTCCCCACGATGACCTGTTGATCAGCCCTTATCGTGGCGTACGACGGTGTCGGGACCTGGGGACATCAGGCACTCGTGGCCGTCGTCCTCGAAACGGACGCGATACGGGGGGGTGCCGTGATCGCCCAGGACCTCCATGACTTCGGCGAGCCGGTCGTGCTGGCCGACGACCCGGCCGTGTACGAGCAGCTTGTCGCCCACACTCGCTTCCATCGGGCGTGACCTCCTTGAGGGGGGCGCGATCGGTATTTCGAGTTTACGTCCGGGAGCGTGACGCGCATCACTCCGGAGCGATGGTGGAACGGTGGCGCCCCGGCGCCGCCGTTCCATCGGAGTCGCGGGCCCGGAAGGGGCGGTTGCCGAGGTCGGCCGAGGTCTGGGGTGAACTTCACTAACGGTGAGTAACCTCTCTTGACCTGGGGCGCCCGCGGCCTCACGATCCCGCCATGAGTGTTCGGGTCACCCTCCTCACCGCCGCGCGCTGCTGCCCGCGGCTGGCCGAGCGCTTCGACGACGACCGGCCGCTTGACGAGGCCGGCTGGTACGAGGTCCAGCTCGCCGCGCGCCAGCTCGTGCCGCTCGGCGCCGCGGAACTGCGCTACTGCTCGCCCACGGCCCGGAGCAGGGCGACCGCCGACGCGCTCGGCTACGCCCCCCTCGCGCAACCCGCGTTGAGCGACTGCGACATGGGCCGCTGGCGCGGCTACACGCTGACCGAGGTGGCTGCCAGGGAGCCCGGCGCCGTCGACGCCTGGCTCACCGATCCGCGCTCCGCTCCGCACGGGGGAGAGCCGCTGCTCGGCTTCATCAACCGGGTGGGCGGCTGGCTGGACACCCGCCCCGTGGACGACGGCGGATCGGTGCTGGCCGTCGCCGAACCCGCCGTCGTACGGGCCGCGCTGGTCTACGCGCTGAAGGCCCCGCCGTCGATGTACTGGAACGTCGACGTGCGCCCGCTGTCCACCGTGGTGCTCACCGGACGGTCGGGCCGCTGGAACCTACGCCTGGAGACTGGCGGCTGAGCAGGACCGGGGCGCCCGCTCCCCAGCCACCATCACGACACTGCCCGGGTCGCCGGATTCCTTCATGCGGGTCAGCAGATGGCGCACCGCCCAGCCCAC
This sequence comes from Streptomyces sp. NPDC019396, assembly GCF_040632375.1. Classification (NCBI taxonomy): domain Bacteria; kingdom Bacillati; phylum Actinomycetota; class Actinomycetes; order Kitasatosporales; family Streptomycetaceae; genus Streptomyces; species Streptomyces sp. NPDC019396. The sequence continues at coordinate 59,868 of NZ_JBEYBS010000018.1, forward strand.
CGCCCCGGTCGCGAGGCCGAGGCCGCCCTCGCTCCCGTATGCCGCCTCCGTGCGCAGCCAGTGCAGACCGTCTTCCGCGGCCTCCTCGCCGACCGGGATCACCAGGTCGAGCAGCTCCGGGCGGAACGCGGGCTCCGTGCGGGGCCGGCCGAGCCCGGGGATCGCGGACGGAAGCCCGGTCGTGTAGTCGGCGCAGCCATTCGCCCAGGCCGGGAAATACGCCGAGTACTCCGCGTCCACACCCGCCACGCGTGGCCGGCTGCCGTCCCCGCCGAGCGCGCTCGCATAGCGGCCGAGCGTCGCGGTGGTCGTGCCCGTGCCCATGCCCGCCACCAGCCAGGTCGGCTCGGACGCCGCCGTATCGGCGAGCTGGCCGAACAACTCCCGGGCGAGATCCGGCAGCGGACAGCGGGCGATCGCCCGCTCCGAGTCGGCGAAGTGGTCCAGAAAGTGGCCACCGAGGCGGGCCGCGAGCCCGCGGGCCTCTTCCTGGAGGTCGGCGGGCACCGTCGCGATACGCCAGCGGCCGCCGTGACGCTCGACCGACTCCCGTACGGACGGGGGCGTCTTGGCGGGCACCAGGGCGACGAACGGCACGCCGACCCGGTGCGCGCAGTACGCGCCCGCCACCGCGGCGGGCCCGCCCGTCCCCATCACCACCGTCATGTCCTCGCGCACGGCGCCGTCCAGGATCGCCTCGCAGAGCAGCGCCCGTACCAGCCGGTGCTTGAGGGTCCCCGAGGGGTGAGCGGACTCGTCCTTGACGTACAGCTCGGCCGCCCAACCGGGTGACCCGGTCTCACCGGCGGCGCCGCCCGCCCGGAGCAGCGGCGTCGGTCGCGCGTCCGCGCACAACTCACGTACCGCCTCAGCCGCCCAGCCGTTCTCCGCACGCACCATGCGCCTATGATCCCCGCCCGCCCCGGGGCTCGCCTGGTCGGTTCGTCCACACGGACCTCATACGACCCCTTGCTGAACCTATCGACTGTCGATAAATTCACATCGTGATTCGATTGATAGTGGGGGAGTGGTGATGGGGAAGATGACCGTGCTCGCACTGCGGGGCGTGATGGTCGCGCTCCTCGCCGGCTCGCTGTTCGTGCAGGCCGTGATGGTGCCGCTGCTGGCCATCGACATGGAGGGACTCGACGCGGAGGTTGCCCACCTGCGCACGCCGGCCCTCGTGATCACGGTCCTGGGGCTGGTGGCGGCCCAGATCGTCCTGGTCTGCGTGTGGCGTCTGCTGACGATGGTGCGGCGGGGGACCGTGTTCTCCCGCGGTGCCTTCCGGTACGTGGACGTCGTGACCGGCGCGTTCTGCGCCGCTGCGCTCCTGGTCTTCGCGTTCGGGGTGGTCCTGGCGCCGGGTGAGGCCGTCCCGCCGGGCGTCGTCCTGCTGGTCGGCGGGGTGGGGCTGGCCGTCCTCGGTGTCGCGCTCGTCGTCCTCGTGCTGCGGATGCTGCTCGCCCAGGCCGTCGCGCGCGATGTCGAGGCGAAGCGGATGCGGGTCGAGCTGGACGGGGTGATCTGATGCCCATCACGGTCGACATCGACGTGATGCTGGCCAAGCGCAAGATGTCCGTCGGTGAACTCGCGGAGCGCGTCGGCATCACGCCCGCCAACCTGGCGGTGCTCAAGAACGGCCGGGCCAGGGCCGTCCGCTTCGCCACCCTCGCCGCGCTCTGCGGGGCGCTCGAATGCCAGCCGGGTGACCTGCTGCGCTGGGAGGCCGAGGGTGCCGAGGGCGGGTGACATGCGCCGACGTGACGCGGTGGAGGGCCGGCAGGGCTCGGCCCCGACGCGCGGAGCGCTCTGCCCGGGCGTGGTCGCCAGGCGGAGCGCCCGGGCGTGCGGCGAGTCAGCTCACCCGAACTGGCCGGGCTGGTAGTCGCCGGCGGGCATCCTGAGCATGACGTTCACGCGGTTGAAGGTGTTGATGAGGGCGATGACACCCACCAGTGCGGCGAGCTGCTCCTCGTCGTAGTGCTTGGCGGCATCGGCCCAGACCTCGTCCGGGACGCCCCCGGCCGCGTCGGCGACGCGGGTTGCCTCCTCGGTGAGCTCGAGCGCCGCGCGCTCGGCCTCGCTGAACACCGTGGCCTCCCGCCAGGCGGCGACCAGGTTGAGGCGCTCCGCGGACTCCCCGGCGTGCACGGCGTCCTTGAAGTGCATGTCGGTGCAGAAGCCGCAGCCGTTGATCTGACTGGCGCGGAGCTTCACCAGCTCCTGTGTCGGGAGGGGCAGCGTCGATTCCCCGAGCGCCTTGCCCGCGGCGACAATGTGCTTGACGGCCTTGCTCAGGACCGGGCTGGCGAAGGGGTTCAGACGGGCTTCCATGGTGTGCTCCTCTGCGGTGTCCGGCGGTTGCACCCTTCTGACGGAGCGACTCGGGTGGTTGTGACAGGAACCCCTGTGGCGTGTGCCACAGCCACCACGCGAGAACGCGTTGCATAGATCTGCGAAGATACGTATAGTCATGCCATCGAGCGCGGAGGATTCCGATGGTGGTACGTACAGCAGTCGCGGGAGCGAGCGGATACGCGGGCGGAGAGCTGCTCCGGCTGCTGCTCACCCATCCCGCCGTAGAGATCGGCGCGCTCACGGGCCACTCCAACGCCGGACAGAAGCTCGGGACCGTCCAGCCGCACCTGCTGCCACTGGCCGACCGGGTGCTCGAACCCACCACGGCCGAGGTGCTCGCCGGACACGATGTCGTCTTTCTCGCGCTGCCGCACGGCCAGTCCGCCGCCGTGGCCGAACAGCTCGGCGACGAGGTGCTCGTCATCGACATGGGTGCCGACTTCCGGCTCACGGACCCCGATGACTGGGAGCGGTTCTACGGCTCCGCCCATGCCGGCACCTGGCCCTACGGCCTCCCCGAGCTGCCGGGCGCCCGCGCCGCGCTGGCGGGGGCCAAGCGCATCGCGGTTCCCGGCTGCTACCCGACGGCCGTCTCGCTCGCCCTCTTCCCGGCGTACGCGGGCGGTCTCGCCGAGCCCGAGGCGGTGATCACCGCGGCGAGCGGCACCTCGGGTGCCGGAAAGGCGCTCAAGCCGCATCTGCTCGGCTCCGAGGTGATGGGCTCCATGAGCCCGTACGGAGTCGGTGGCGGGCACCGCCACACACCCGAGATGATCCAGAACCTCAGCGCGGTCGCGGGCGAGCCGGTCACTGTGTCCTTCACCCCGACCCTCGCGCCCATGCCCCGCGGCATCCTCGCCACATGCAGCGCCAAGGCCAGGCCCGGGACCACGGCCGACGCGGTGCGCGCCGCGTACGAGAAGGCGTTCGCGGACGAACCATTCGTCCGTCTGCTTCCCGAGGGGCAGTGGCCCGCAACGGCGTCCGTCCACGGTTCCAACGCCGTTCAGATCCAGGTCGCCCATGACGCCGCCGCGGGACGCATCATCGCGATCAGCGCCATCGACAACCTCACCAAGGGCACGGCGGGCGGCGCCGTCCAGAGCATGAACACCGCCCTCGGACTCGACCAGACCACAGGCCTTTCCACGATCGGAGTCGCACCATGACGGTGACGGCAGCAAAGGGATTCACCGCCGCGGGTATCGCCGCCGGAATCAAGGAGAACGGCAACCCCGACCTCGCCCTCGTGGTCAACAGCGGACCGCGCCACGCCGCCGCCGGAGTCTTCACCTCCAACCGGGTCAAGGCCGCACCGGTCCTGTGGTCCGAGCAGGTGCTCAAGGGCGGCGAGGTCTCCGCCGTCGTCCTCAACTCGGGCGGCGCCAACGCCTGCACGGGACCCAAGGGCTTCCAGGACACCCACGCCACCGCCGAGAAGGCCGCCGAGGTACTCGAAGGCCACAGCGCGGGCGAGATCGCCGTCGCCTCCACCGGGCTCATCGGCATCCTGCTGCCGATGGACAAGCTGCTCCCCGGTATCGAGAAGGCCGCGGCCGAGCTCAGCACCCGTGGTGGCGAGAAGGCGGCGATCGCCATCAAGACCACGGACACCGTGCACAAGACCGCCGTGTACGAGGGCGACGGCTGGACCGTCGGCGGCATGGCCAAGGGAGCCGGCATGCTCGCTCCCGGCCTCGCCACCATGCTCGTCGTCCTCACCACCGACGCCGACCTCGACAGCGGGATCCTGGACCGCGCGCTGCGTGACGCCACCCGCGTCACCTTCGACCGGGTCGACTCCGACGGCTGCATGTCCACGAACGACACCGTGCTGCTGCTGGCCTCCGGCGCCTCGGGAGCCACCCCCGGGTACGACGACTTCGCCACCGCGGTACGGACCGTCTGCGACGACCTCGCCCGCCAGCTCATCGGCGACGCCGAGGGCGCGTCCAAGGACATCCGTATCGAGGTCGTCAACGCCGCGAGCGAGGACGACGCCGTCGAGGTGGGCCGCTCGATCGCCCGCAACAACCTCCTCAAGTGCGCCATCCACGGCGAGGACCCCAACTGGGGCCGTGTGCTGTCCGCGATCGGCACCACCGGGGCAGCGTTCGAACCCGACCGGCTGAACGTGGCCATCAACGGTGTCTGGGTGTGCAGGAACGGCTCCGTCGGCGAGGACCGCGAACTGGTCGACATGCGCTACCGCGAGGTGCGGATCACCGCGGACCTGGCGGCGGGCAGCGAGTCGGCCGTCATCTGGGCCAACGACCTCACCGCCGACTACGTCCACGAGAACAGCGCCTACTCATCCTGAGAACCAGGGACAAGGGACCGATGAGCACTCGTAAGCACACCGCACTTCCCAAGGCGCAGACCTTGATCGAGGCGCTGCCGTGGCTCACCCGGCACCACGGCAAGACGGTAGTCATCAAGTTCGGCGGAAACGCCATGGTGGACGACGAGCTCAAGGCGGCCTTCGCCCAGGACGTGGTCTTTCTGCGGCACGCCGGCCTGAAACCCGTCGTGGTGCACGGCGGCGGGCCCCAGATCAGCGCCCAGCTCGACAGGCACGGGCTGATCAGCGAATTCAAGGCCGGGCTGCGGGTGACCACCCCCGAGGCGATGGACGTCGTACGGATGGTGCTCGCCGGTCAGGTCCAGCGCGAGCTGGTCGGGCTGCTCAATCAGCACGGTCCGTTCGCCGTCGGCCTCACCGGCGAGGACGCCCACACCATCACCGCCACCAAGCACCGCCCCACCATCGACGGTGAACTCGTCGACATCGGCCGGGTCGGCGAGATCACCACGATCGACACCGGGGCGATCAAGGCGCTGCTGGAGGACGGCCGGATCCCGGTGATCTCGTCCATCGCCCGCTCAGCCGACGACGGCCATGTCTACAACGTCAACGCCGACACCGCGGCGGCGGCCCTCGCCGCCGCGCTCGGCGCCGAGACCCTGATGGTCCTCACCGATGTCCAGGGCCTCTACGAGGACTGGCCCCACAGCGACGAGGTGATCAGCCGACTCACCGCGAGCGAGCTGGAGAAGCTGCTGCCGGACCTGTCCAGCGGCATGGTGCCCAAGATGCAGGGCTGCCTGCACGCCGTGCGGAACGGTGTCAACACCGCCCGGGTGATCGACGGCCGGGTGCAGCACTCCATCCTGCTGGAGATCTTCACGGACGAAGGCATCGGCACGATGGTCGTGCCCGACGGAACCGAACCCGACGTACCCGACGCGATCGAAGGGGCAGCCGCATGACCGACGCCAAGGCCCGGGCCCAGCAGGCGGAGCAGGGGCTTTCGCAGCGCTGGCGGGGCGCGATGATGGACAACTACGGCACCCCGCAGCTCGCCCTGGTACGCGGCCGGGGCGCGAAGGTCTGGGACGCCGAAGGCACCGAGTACCTCGACTTCGTCGGCGGTATCGCCGTGAACGCACTCGGGCACGCCCACCCCGCCATCGTCGAGGCCGTCTCGCACCAGATCGCCTCCCTCGGCCATGTCTCCAACCTGTACGCCGCCGAACCGCCCATCGCCCTCGCCGAACGGCTGCTCCAGCTCTTCGGCCGCCCCGGACGGGTCCTCTTCTGCAACTCGGGAGCCGAGGCCAACGAGGGTGCGTTCAAACTGGGCAGGCTCACCGGGCGCACCCATATGGTCGCCACCGCGGGCGGCTTCCACGGCCGCACCATGGGCGCCCTGGCACTCACCGGCCAGCCGGGCAAGCAGCAGCCGTTCCTCCCGCTGCCCGGCGACGTGACACACGTGCCGTACGGGGACGCCGACGCGCTGCGCGCCGCGGTCACCACCGACACCGCCCTGGTGATCATCGAGCCGGTCCAGGGCGAGAACGGTGTGGTCGTCCCGCCCGCGGACTACCTGAAGGCCGCCCGCGAGATCACCCGGGCCACCGGAACCCTGCTCGTCCTCGACGAGGTCCAGACCGGCATCGGGCGCACCGGTCACTGGTTCGCCCACCAGGCGCACGGCATCGAGCCGGACATCGTCACCCTCGCCAAGGGCCTCGGCGGCGGGCTGCCGCTAGGCGCGGTCGTCGCCTTCGGTGAGGCCGCCGATCTGTTCAAGCCGGGACAGCACGGCACGACCTTCGGTGGCAACCCGGTCGCCTGCGCCGCCGGACTCGCCGTGCTCACCACCCTCGACGGCAGGCTCGACGAGGTGAAGCGGACCGGTGAGCGTCTCAGGGACGGAATCGAGTCGCTGGGCCACCCTGTGGTCTCCCACGTCCGCGGTGCGGGCCTGCTGCTGGGTATCGTGCTCAACGAGCCGCTCGCGTCCTACGTGCAGCAGGCGGCTCAGGATGCCGGTCTGCTGGTCAACACGCCCGCCCCCGATGTCGTCAGGATCATGCCGCCGCTGATCATCGGCGACGCGGAGGTCGACGCCTTCCTCCGGGTCTTCCCCGGCATCCTCGACGAAGCACGGCACGGGGATGGACGATCCGGGGAATGAGACGACGATGACCGAGGCGCAGCACACCGAGAACTGGGGTTCCCCCCAGGCGGAGTCCGGGGGAGGGCCCTCCGTGCCGCAGACCCGCACGGCCCGCCACCGCCGGATCGTGGACATCCTCAACCGGCAGCCGGTGCGCTCGCAGAGCCAGTTGGCGAAGCTCCTCGCGGACGACGGACTCAGCGTCACCCAGGCCACCCTCTCCCGGGACCTGGACGAACTCGGCGCGGTCAAGATCCGCAACACCGGCGGCGAGCTCATCTACGCGGTGCCCAGCGAGGGCGGATTCCGCACCCCGCAGGCACCGCTGGGCGAGTCCGCCAAGGAGGAGCGGATGCGCCGCCTCTCCGGGGAACTGCTGATCTCGGCGGAGGCATCGGCGAACCTGGTGGTGCTGCGCACCCCACCGGGCGCGGCCCAGTTCCTCGCATCAGCCATCGACCAGGCCGAACTGCACGCCATCCTGGGCACGATCGCGGGCGATGACACTCTGCTGCTCATCTCACGCGATCCGGCCGGTGGGCAGGCGCTCGCCGACCATCTGCTGCGGTTGGCACAGAAGGCGCGCTAGGGCGTGTTTCGAAAGTAGCGCCGTCCGCCCGGAGGGCGGGCACCGCGGCGTCTGGTGCGTGCGATCGCAAGGCGGAGGGTCGCCCTCGTACTGGGCGTACTTGGGCGATTCCGACAACGCTGCGAGCGTGCGTGCCAGGCGTCGCGGGGCAGGCGGGACTTTCGAAACACGCCCTAGAACCGGGGGTTCCTCAGCAGCCGCCTCGGAGCCCTGCGTGAACCCACCCGCACCCCTCCCCAGCACCAGGAGCTCATGATGGCACGTCAGAACCCCTGAAGGGGCGGCAAGAGGGCGGGAAGAGGCTGCGAAGAACCCAGGTGCGAAGCGAGCCCGGCGATGGCTACTCTCGTCGCTCCGCCGACGGACACGCCGGGGGGAAAGAGGGGGAGCTGACTGTGCACAACGCCGTGGTGACACCCGAAGGCGACCGGATGCGCTGGGTCGAGTTGCCGGGGCAGGAGCCGCCCCGCGTCTACGTGCACGGGCTGGGCGCCAGCGCACCCGCCTACTTCACCCAGGTGGCGGTCCATCCTCTGCTGGCCGGGCACCGCTCGCTGCTGATCGACCTGCTGGGGCACGGCATCAGCGACCGCCCGACCGGCTTCGACTACACGCTGGAATCGCATGCCGACGCGCTCGCCGCGGCCCTGACCAGCGCGTCCGTCCGCGGTGCGGAGCTGATCGCGCACAGCATGGGCGGCTCGGTCGCCATCGTGCTGGCCGCCCGGCACCCGCACCTGGTTTCCCGGCTGGTCCTGGTCGACGCCAACCTCGACCCGCTCCGGCCGCTGCGCGGCACCGGGGGCAGCAGCGACATCGCCTCCTATACCGAGCGGGAGTTCCTCGCGGGAGGCTGGAAGGAGTTCCGTGAGCGGGCGGGCGCACACTGGTGGGCAACGATGCGCCTGACCGGGCGTACGGCCCTGCACCGCAGCGCCGTCCACCTCGTCCGTGGCACGGATCCCACCATGCGGGAGCTGCTGCTGGGCCTGAGGATTCCCCGCAGCCACCTCCTGCCCGGGGCCGACGGCCCGCCGCCAGGGGCCGGCGAGCTCACCGCAGCCGGGGTGCCCGTCGTAGCGGTACCGGACTGCGGGCACAACATCATGCTGGACAACCCGGAGGCCTTCGCGAGCGCCACCGCGGCGGCGCTCGCGCACTGAATCCAGGACCGGTCAGGCGGCCTTGCCGTCAGGGCGGAGCGGGGCCGCCGCGAGGTGGCGGGCGAATCCGCTGGTCTGCCAGATGGCGCCGTCGGTGGTGACGGCGAAGCCCTCCGTGTCGGGGAGCCCCTCCAGCCAGTCGCGTGCCCGCTCGCCCATGGCGTACGCCGCCGTGGCCCGGGCGTCGGCCTGGGTGAGCCCCGGGCACACCACGGTCAGGGACGCGACGGCGCCCTTGGGGGGCCTGCCGGTGCCCGGGTCCACGATGTGGCAGCCGCGTTCGGCCGGGCCCGAAGTCGCGACGGCGAGGGTGCGGTGCGCCTCGACCACCGCGACGAGACCGCCGGGACCCAGCGGGTCGGAGATGCCGACCCGCCACGGACCGCCGTGGAGCTGGATGTCACCGCCGCCGTTGAGGCAGACCGCCGCGGCGCCGGACGACGCGAGCATCCGCACGGCGCGCTCCACCGCCCAGCCCTTGACCAGCCCGGTCGGGTCAAGGCCGCCGCCATAGCGCGTGGTGAAGTAGCCCTCGCTGAGCCGCTCCTCGACGGCGCAGTGCCGCAGCACCTCGGTCACATCCGCGTCGCAGTCCTCCAGCGCGATCTCGCCCCGGCCCAGCCTGCTGATCTGGCTCTGCGCCCGATAGGTCGAGAACACCTCGTCCACATGGTGCAGTCCCGCGAGCGCGGCCGTCAGTCCGGCCCGTACACGCTGCTCGTCGGCCGCGCCGAAGGTGCGGACATCGAACGAGAACACCGTGCCCATCGCATGCTCGACATGGCGCAGCCGCCCCTGGCCCGCCGCCGTCACAGGCCGGCCTTGTCGATCGCGCTCTGGAGGGACTTGACGTAGCCCTGGCTGGTGTAGGTGGCGCCGGAGACGGTGTCGATCCGTGCGCTCTGGGTGGCGACGGCGGCTTTGTTGAGCTGGGGGATGGCGTTGGCGGCGATCTTGCGGCTGTTGGGGTCGGTGTCGGGGGCTTTGACGGCCTCGGCCGAGGTGATCCGGCCGCCGTTCATGGTCAGCCTGACTTGTACCGGGCCGTACTGGGTCTGCGCCTCGTCGCCCACCACCGTCGCGGGGGCCGCGCCGGCACCGGAGCCTGATCCGGTGTCGCCGCCCGCACCCTGCTGCTGTTCCGGAGCGCCGGCCGCCGGCCCCGCCGCCGCTGCCTTGTCGATCGCGCTCTGGAGGGACTTGACGTAGCCCTGGCTGGTGTAGGTGGCGCCGGAGACGGTGTCGATCCGTGCGCTCTGGGTGGCGACGGCGGCTTTGTTGAGCTGGGGGATGGCGTTGGCGGCGATCTTGCGGCTGTTGGGGTCGGTGTCGGGGGCTTTGACGGCCTCGGCCGAGGTGATCCGGCCGCCGTTCATGGTCAGCCTGACTTGTACCGGGCCGTACTGGGTCTGCGCCTCGTCGCCCACCACCGACTGACCGCCCGCGGGTTCGGCCCCGCCGCCTGCGGGTGCCGACACCCCAGGCGCTTGAGCCCCACCGGCCTGCGACGACGCGCCCGCCAGTGGTGCGCCCGGCTGTTTCATGGCGAGCAGGAGTACCACCGCGGAGGTGGTGCCGGCGACGGCGATCATGATCCGGCGCAGGGGATGCTTCCTCTTCACGGAGGACCTCACATCTCGAAGGACTCGTGATGGATACGGCGGGCCGGTACGCCCGCCGCGCGCAGTGCGGAGTAGGTCTCCTCGGCGAGCCCGGGCGGTCCGCAGAGGTAGACGTCGTGCTCATCGATGTCCGGGAGGACCTGCTGGAGCCGCTCGGTGCTGATCTCGGGTCGCGCACCGTCCGGGCCGTTCACGGCGTACATCAGCCTGGCGCCCCGTACCTCGGCGATCTCCCGCAGCTCGCTCCACAGCGCCAGGTCCTCGGTGCGTCCGGCCCGGTAGAGCAGGGTCAGATCGCCCGGGCCTCCGGGCAGGGTCTCGAACAGGGCCCGCATCGGGGTGATGCCGGCACCGCCGGCGATCAGCAGCACCTTGTTGCGGCTCCGCCGCGCGGCGGTCATGGCGCCGTACGGGCCCTCCGCCCACACTCTCGTGCCGGGCTCCAGCCGGGACAGCGCGGTGCTGTGGTTGCCGGCCGCCTTGACGGTGATACGCAGCAGGTCAGGGCGCGGCGGAGCGGAGAGCGAGTACGGATTGGCGCTCCAGCGAAGGCTCTTGGTGAGGAACCGCCAGCGGAAGAAGTGGCCCGCCTCCGCGCCGAGCCGGTGCAGCCGCCGCCCGGTGATCAGCACGGACACCACCCCGGGCGCCTCCTCCACCACCGCCTCCACCTCCATGCGGTGCCAGAGGTTCAGCCGGACGGGGGCGAGCACCCGGTACCAGAGCAGCAGTGCCCCGACGGTTCCGTACATCACGTACCAGACGGTGCGTGCGGTCGGACTGGCAACGAACTCGGCGCCCGTGGCGAGCTGGTGCCAGAACGTCAGGTACACGGCGACATAGGTGAGCAGATGCAGGTAGTACCAGGCCTCGTAGCTCATCCGGCGGCGCACCATGCCGGCCGAGACAAAGCCGATCAGGAGGAAGAGCCCGGTGCCGATCGCGGCCTTGACCATCTCGGGGAAGTCGACCACGACGGTGACGGACTGTTCGACGAACCCGGTACGGGCCTGGACCGCGTAACCCCAGACGGTCAGCACGACGTGGGCGACGATCAGACTGATCGCGTACCGCCCGCTCATCGCATGCCAGCGGGTGGCCCGGTCGGAGCCCACACGCCGCTCCAGCGCCGGTACACGGGCCATCTGGAGCACCACGAGCGCGATCATGTAGCCGCCGAGCAGCCCGGTGATCCGGCCTCCTCCGATCAGCCACTGCGCCGTGTCCATCTGTACGACCGCGGTGTTGTCCCACCACAGCCACAGCACGGCGAGCGCTCCCGCCCACGCCAGCCCCAGCAGCACCGCTGCCGGATTCCGGCGCGGCTGGATCGCGCGCATGGTCTGGCGTCTTGCGGCCCGACCGCTCTGAATCATCGTCGCCACGGCTGCTCCTCGGCTCCTCCGTATCGCTCACGTGAATACGGAGCAGGGCACCGAGAAGTTCAATCACGGCGGACGGTGCGCCGCGAATCCCGGCCGGCCTGGTATCGGCCGGCCGGGGAGGGCTCAGCTGGTGCGTGCCGGGAGGGGGAGCGGCAGCGCGGGCAGTCCGTCGAGGCTGACGCCGACGTGCGGCTTCTGCTCGCAGTACGCCGCGAACTCCTCGTCCGTCTTGCGTGCGAGGTGTTCCGCGTGCTGGGTGCGCTCCTCGCGGTAGTCCATGAACGGGACGGCGAAACCGCAGGCATCGCCGATCCGCAGGGCGCGTACGACGATGACCGCGCGGGCACCGGCGCCGTCGGCCTCCCCGAAGAGCGGGATCAACCCGGCCCACCGTGGATCGTCACGGAACACCGCTTCCCCCTCGCCGTGCACCCGCAGCACCTTCGGCGCCCCGCTGAAGGCGCACCACATCAGCGTGATGCGGCCGTTCTCCCGGAGGTGTGCGATGGTCTCGGCGCCGCTGCCGCCGAAGTCCAGATAGGCGAGCGTCAGCTCGTCGATGACGACCAGGGTGCCCTTGCGGCCCTTGGGGGAGAGATTGATGTGACCGTCGCCCGTGAGCGGCGCGGTGGCGGTGAAGAACACGGGCTGCCCTTCGATGAACGTGCGAATGCGGCCTTCGATGCGTTCATACGTCTGTCCCATGGATTCAAGTATCCGCGAGGGGAGCGCGCGGGCAGGCGCGAGCTCTGATCGCGTACGGCCACTGAGAGCGTCGGGCTCACGCGTCCAGGACTCACGGGTAGGCGGTGCACGTGGCGTCGTCGGGCAGCCGGAAGGGAACGCCCGTGAGTTTCTCGGACAGTTCCCACAGCTCGCGTGCGGTGGTGGTGTCCCGGATGGCGCATTCCCCGGTGCGCAGGATGGGCTCGCCGCGCAGCCGCAGGGGTCCGTCGTGGCCGGGTCGTAGCGGGCGAACCGCCGGCCTTCGCTGCTGACGGTGACCACTCGCGGATCCGGCGAGGCGAGCGGGTGGGGCAGCATCGGCCCGGTCAGGGCGAAGGTGCCCAGGTGGTTGATCCCGAACTGCGAACCGTGGCACGGTGCCTGGCCTGGCGCAGGTGCCGGTCGACGAGCTCCCGCGCGAACTCCCCGTGCCAGCGCCGGGCGAGGCGTACGACGAGCACGGTGAGGTTCTCCAGAGCCCCGCCTTCGACGGATTCCAGCTCGTCCGTCAGCAGTGCGCGGGCCCTTTCGCGTACGGGCCCGGCCCAGTCCGAGCAGCGGACCGCGACCAGCGGCAGCAGTGCCGGCCGGCCGGCGGCCCAGGTCAGCGCGGCGTACCGGATGCGCTCCTTCGGGTGGCACAGCCCGAGGACGACCTCGCACTCGCCGGGCGGGCGCGGCCTCCACAGCGGTCTGCGTCCGTCCATGCGGGCCGCCGACGGCAGCGTTCCGGGCCTGGTGATCGCGCACTCGCGCACCACACGGTCAAGCCCGGTCCAGACCCGCTCGTCGGCCACATCCAGCGCCAGCCGGACCGGTACCCCGGCCGTCAGCCGTTCCACCGCCGCCCAGGCCGGATGCCTCGTCTCCGCCGCGCACCCCCCGTTGTGCATGCCGCGGAGCATAAGCCGGTGCGAGGGGCCCGCGCCTCCGCGATCCCGCGAGGGACCTGCCTGCATTGACAAAACATACGGAGCTCTGCATAGTTATACCCATCACGTCATGCACCGTAAGGAGAAACCCGTGACCGAGCGCGTCGTACTCGCCTACTCGGGCGGTCTGGACACCTCCGTCGCCATCGGCTGGATCGCCGAGGAGACGGGCGCCGAGGTCATCGCCGTTGCCGTGGACGTCGGCCAGGGCGGCGAGGACCTGGACGTCATCCGCAAGCGTGCGCTCGCCTGCGGTGCCGTCGAGGCGGAGGTCGCGGACGCCAAGAACGAGTTCGCCGATGAGTACTGCCTTCCGGCGATCAAGGCGAACGCCCTGTACATGGACCGCTACCCGCTGGTCTCCGCCCTCTCCCGGCCGACCATCGTCAAGCACCTCGTGGCCGCCGCGAAGAAGCACGGCGCTTCGATCGTGGCCCACGGCTGCACCGGCAAGGGCAACGACCAGGTCCGCTTCGAGGCCGGCATCGCCTCCCTCGCGCCCGACCTGAAGTGCATCGCCCCGGTCCGTGACTACGCCATGACCCGGGACAAGGCGATCGCCTTCTGCGAGGAGAAGCAGCTCCCGATCGCGACCACCAAGAAGTCCCCGTACTCCATCGACCAGAACGTCTTCGGGCGCGCCGTCGAGACCGGCTTCCTCGAGGACATCTGGAACGCGCCGATCGAGGACATCTACGAGTACACCTCCAACCCCGCGGTCTCGCGTGAGCCCGACGAAGTGATCGTCTCCTTCAAGGAAGGCGTCCCGGTCGCCATCGACGGCAAGCCCGTCACCGTGCTGCAGGCCATCCAGCAGCTCAACGACCGTGCCGGCGCCCAGGGCATCGGCCGGATCGACATGGTCGAGGACCGTCTCGTCGGCATCAAGTCCCGCGAGGTCTACGAAGCCCCGGGCGCGATCGCGCTGATCACCGCCCACCAGGAGCTGGAGAACGTCACGGTCGAGCGGGAGCTCGCCCGCTACAAGCGGCAGGTCGAGCAGCGCTGGGGCGAGCTCGTCTACGACGGCCTGTGGTTCTCGCCGCTCAAGCGGGCCCTGGAAGGCTTCATCGATGAGGCCAACCAGCACGTCACCGGCGACATCCGGATGACCCTGCACGGTGGCCGTGCCGTTGTCACCGGCCGGAGGTCCGAGCAGTCGCTGTACGACTTCAACCTCGCCACCTACGACTCGGGCGACACCTTCGACCAGTCCAAGGCGCAGGGCTTCATCGACATCTTCGGCCTGTCGTCGAAGATCGCCGCGAAGCGCGACCTCGCCTGATTCCATACGCGTACCGCCGCCGCCTCCCCGCCGGTCAGTGGCAGGGAGGCGGCGGCATATCCAAAGCCCGGCACGGGTCCGGCACGTCTTGAGGAGCAACAGCTGTGAGCAGCAACAACGGTGACGTCCGGCTCTGGGGCGGCCGGTTCGCCGACGGTCCGTCCGAGGCGCTGGCCCTGCTGTCCGCGTCGGTTCACTTCGACTGGCGTCTCGCGCCGTACGACATCGCGGGTTCCCGTGCCCACGCCCGTGTCCTGCGCAAGGCGGGCCTGCTCACCGCCGACGAGCTGGAGAGCATGCTCGCCGGGCTCGCCCGGCTCGAAGCGGACGTGGCATCCGGCGCGTTCACCGGCACCGTCGCCGACGAGGACGTCCACACCGCCCTGGAGCGCGGCCTGCTGGAGCGGCTCGGCCCCGACCTGGGCGGCAAGCTGCGGGCCGGCCGGTCCCGCAACGACCAGGTCGCCACCCTCTTCCGGATGTATCTGCGCGACCACGCCCGGATCATCGGCGGACTGATCGCCGACCTCCAGGACGCGCTGGTCGGGCTCGCCGAGGCGCACCCGGACGTCGCCATGCCCGGCCGCACCCACCTCCAGCACGCCCAGCCCGTGCTGTTCGCCCACCATGTGCTGGCCCATGTCCAGGCACTCTCCCGGGACGCCGAGCGGCTGCGGCAGTGGGACGAGCGTACGGCGGTCTCCCCGTACGGCTCCGGCGCGCTCGCCGGGTCCTCGCTGGGGCTCGACCCCGAGGCGGTCGCCCGGGACCTCGGCTTCGAGCACGGCTCGGCCGGCAACTCGATCGACGGCACGGCATCCCGTGACTTCGTCGCCGAGTTCGCCTTCATCACGGCGATGATCGGTGTGAACCTGTCCCGGATCGCCGAGGAGATCATCATCTGGAACACGAAGGAGTTCTCCTTCGTGACCCTCCACGACGCCTTCTCCACCGGCTCGTCGATCATGCCGCAGAAGAAGAACCCGGACATCGCCGAGCTGGCCCGGGGCAAGTCCGGCCGCCTCATCGGCAATCTGACCGGGCTGCTCGCCACGCTCAAGGCACTCCCGCTCGCGTACAACCGCGACCTCCAGGAGGACAAGGAGCCCGTCTTCGACTCCTGCGACCAGCTGGAAGTGCTGCTCCCCGCCTTCACCGGGATGATGGCGACACTGACCGTCAACCGGGAGCGAATGGAAGAGCTCGCTCCCGCGGGGTTCTCGCTGGCCACCGACATCGCCGAGTGGCTGGTCAGGCAGGGTGTGCCGTTCCGGGTCGCGCACGAGGTCGCGGGCGGGTGCGTCAAGGAGTGCGAGGCGCACGGAATCGAGCTCGACCAGCTCACCGACGACCAGTTCGCCAAGATCTCCCCGTATCTGACGCCCGAGGTCCGCACCGTGCTGAACGTCCCGGGCTCGCTGGCCTCCCGCAGCGGGCGGGGCGGCACCGCGCCATCGGCCGTCGCCGTCCAGCTCGCCGAGGTCAAGGCGGACCTGGCCACCCAGCACGCCTGGGCCGCCGCCAGGCGGTAGCCGGGGTGCCCGGCACGCCGGCGACAGGATGTCGACATGCCGGCGACATGAGGTGACGCGTTCCGGCCGCATGGGCAGGGCCCTGTCGGAGAGCGGGCGGACGCGAGATATCTTGATGTCGAGCAATGTTGCAGAACGTGGAGACGTGGAGCGGAGCGCACGGTGACTGACTCGACCATCATCTATACGCACACTGACGAGGCTCCGGCCCTCGCGACGTATTCGTTCCTGCCGGTGATCCAGGCGTACGCCGAGGCCGCCGGGGTCACTGTGGAGACCCGTGACATCTCCCTGGCCGGACGGATCATCGCCGCGTTCCCGGAGCGCCTCGACGAGAGCCAGCGGGTCGGCGACGCCCTCGCCGAGCTCGGTGAGCTGGCCAAGACGCCCAGTGCGAACATCATCAAGCTGCCGAACATCTCGGCCTCGATCCCGCAGCTGAAGGCGGCCGTCGCCGAGCTCCAGCAGCAGGGCTACGCGCTGCCGGACTACCCGGACGACCCGAAGTCGGACGAGGAGCGCGACGTCCGCGCCCGTTACGACAAGATCAAGGGCAGCGCCGTCAACCCGGTCCTGCGCGAGGGCAACTCGGACCGCCGCGCCCCCGCGTCGGTCAAGAACTACGCCAAGGCCCACCCGCACCGCATGGGCGCCTGGACCCCCGAGTCCAAGACCAACGTCGCCACCATGGGCGTGGACGACTTCCGGTCCACCGAGAAGTCCGTGGTGATCTCCGCGGCCGGCTCGCTGCGTATCGAGCTCAAGGGCGACGACGGCTCCACCACGGTGCTGCGTGAGTCCGTGCCGGTCCAGGCGGGCGAGGTCGTGGACGCCTCCGTGATGCGGGTCGCCGCGCTGCGCGAGTTCCTCACCGCGCAGATCGTCAGGGCCAAGGCGGAGGGCGTGCTGTTCTCCGTGCACCTCAAGGCCACGATGATGAAGGTCTCCGACCCGATCGTCTTCGGTCACGTGGTGCGGGCCTTCTTCCCGAAGACCTTCGCGAAGTACGGCGAGGTGCTCGCCTCAGCGGGCCTCACCCCCAACGACGGTCTCGGCGGAATCTTCAAGGGCCTGGAGGGGCTTCCCGAGGGCGCCGAGATCAAGGCGTCCTTCGACGCCGAGCTCGCCGAGGGCCCGGAGCTGGCCATGGTCGACTCCGACCGCGGCATCACCAACCTGCATGTCCCGTCCGACGTGATCGTGGACGCCTCCATGCCGGCAATGATCCGCACCTCCGGCCACATGTGGGGACCGGACGGTCAGGAGCACGACACCCTCGCCGTCCTCCCGGACAGCAGCTACGCCGGTGTCTACCAGGTCGCCGTCGACGACTGCCGCGCCAACGGCGCCTACGACCCGTCGACCATGGGCTCGGTCCCGAACGTCGGTCTGATGGCGCAGAAGGCCGAGGAGTACGGCAGCCACGACAAGACCTTCGAGATCCCGGTGACAGGCACCGTCCGCCTGGTCGACGAGGCCGGTAACGCCCTCATCGAGCAGACGGTCTCCGCCGGCGACATCTTCCGCGCCTGCCAGACCAAGGACGCCCCGATCAAGGACTGGGTGAAGCTGGCCGTCACCCGCGCCCGCGCCACCGGCGACCCGGCGGTGTTCTGGCTGGACGAGACCCGCGCGCACGACGCCAACCTGATCGCCAAGGTCAAGCAGTACCTGACCGAGCACGACACCGAGGGCCTGGACATCAGGATCCTTTCCCCGGTCGAGGCGACCAAGCTGTCCGTGGAGCGCATCCGCCGCGGCGAGAACACCATCTCGGTGACCGGCAACGTGCTGCGTGACTACCTCACCGACCTCTTCCCGATCCTGGAGCTGGGCACCAGCGCCAAGATGCTGTCGGTCGTCCCGCTGATGGCGGGTGGCGGCCTCTTCGAGACCGGCGCCGGCGGCTCCGCCCCGAAGCACGTCCAGCAGCTGGTCAAGGAGAACTACCTGCGCTGGGACAGCCTGGGCGAGTTCTTCGCCCTCGTGCCCGCCCTGGAGCAGTACGCGAAGGCCACCGGCAACGCCCGCGCCCAGGTGCTGGCCGACACGCTCGACCGCGCCACCGGCAGCTTCCTCAACGAGGACAAGTCGCCGAGCCGCCGCCTCGGTGGCATCGACAACCGCGGCAGCCACTTCTACCTGGCCCTCTACTGGGCCCAGGAGCTGGCCAGGCAGACGGACGACGCGGAGCTCGCCAAGGCGTTCGCCCCGCTCGCCCGGACGCTGACCGAGCAGGAGTCCGCGATCGTCGACGAGCTGATCGCGGTCCAGGGCTCCCCGGTCGACATCGGCGGCTACTACCAGCCCGACCCGGCCAAGGCCGCCGCCGTCATGCGGCCGTCGGCGACCTTCAACGAGGCGCTCGCCGCCCTCGTCTGACCCTGGGGCCGCGGACACCTCCGCAGACCCGAACCGCCCCCGGCCAGGCTCTCCGCCCGGCCGGGGGCGGTCCTGTCACCGCGGGCTACAGTGCCTCAGCCCAGTCCGCCAGGGCGGCGAAGTCCGGCCGGGCAAGCCCGATGCGGTGGTCGATGTGCAGCAGCAGGGCGCCGGACGGGTGGCGCCGGTCCACGTACTCCCGGTCCAGCCCGGTGATCTCGTCATCGATCCAGGCGAAGGGCCGCCCCGCCGCGTAGTCGAGCACGTACTGCGTCTTCCAGAACGTGCCGCGCGGCGAGGCGCCGTGCATCGCCGGCCAGTCGATGTACGGCAGCTCGGGCAGCCCGAGATGCGGGCCGACCCAGACATTCGCCTCGTCCTTCCAGGTGGTCGCCCACACCAGTTCGTACCACCGCGACAGCGCCAGCAGTTCCTCGCCGTGCCCGTGGTTGAGCCACACCCGCAGCGGCTTCGGGCCCGACCAGCCGCTGGGCTGCATGCGGTGCGTCGTATAGCCGTCGGGCCGTCGCTCGGGTTTCCCCCCGTACGGATTCAGCGGTCCATCGATGTCGATCAGCAGCAGCGGTTTCATTTTCTTATGATCCTCTTCAGTCCTCGGTGAGGCGTCGAAATATCGAGTGAGACATCAACGTCTCATTTGGTGTATGCTTGTCTCATGGCCATGGATCGTGAACAGGTGCTGCGCGCTGCCGCCGCCCTCCTCGCCCGAAAGTCGACCGCCACGATGGACGAGGTCGCACGCGCGGCGGGTATCGGGCGCGCCACCCTGCACCGGCATTTCGCTGGGCGCAGCGCCCTGGTCAAAGCCCTCGAATCGCTTGGTATCCAGGAATTCGAGGCGGCGATCGACCGGGCCGGGATCGACCGGGGGGACACGGTCGACGGGCTCCGCCGGCTGATCGCCGAGATGGAGCCGGTCGCGGACCTCCTCGCCTTCCTCGTCACCGAGAACGAGCTGTTCGAAGGGGACGAGATGGACGAAGGTTGGGCGAGGCTCGACGCCCGCGTATCCGCTCTCTTCCGGCGAGGCCAGGAGGAGGGCGCTTTCCGGATCGACCTCTCGGCCGCATGGCTCACCGAGGCGCTCTACGGCCTCATCGGCAGCTGCGCCTGGGCCGCGATGGACGGCCGGGTCGCCAAGAACGACTTCCAATTCATGATCGCCGAGCTGCTGCTCGGCGGAGCACGACGGAGTGTGCAGAAATGACCACCAGTACCGCCCAGCGCACGAGCGGGACGGACAACACCGTATACCGCCCGGGGCGTTGGCTCGCGCTGGCGGTCCTGGTGCTGGCCGTGCTGCTGGTCGCCGTCGACGCGACCGTGCTCGGCCTCGCGACCCCCTTCCTCAGTGAGGACCTCGAGCCCTCCGGCAACCAGCTCCTGTGGATCGGCGACGTCTATTCGTTCGTCATCGCCGGACTGCTGGTCTCCATGGGCAGCCTCGGCGACCGAATAGGCCGCAAGAAGCTGCTACTGACCGGGGCCACCGCCTTCGGCGCGATCTCCGTCCTCAACGCGTACGCGACCACCCCCGAGATGATGATCTTCGCCCGGGCGCTGCTCGGTGTCGCCGGTGCCACGCTGATGCCGGCCACCCTCGCCCTGATCCGCAACATCTTCCACGACCCGCGCGAGCGCAGTATCGCCATCGGTATCTGGGGCGCCATGGCATCGGCGGGCGCCGCGGTCGGCCCCGTCGTCGGCGGATTCCTGCTGGAGCACTTCTGGTGGGGCTCTGTCTTCCTCATCAACCTTCCGGTGATGGCCGTCCTGGTCCTCGTCGGCATCAAACTCCTGCCGGAGTCCAGGAACCCGGTCGCCGGGCCCTGGGACCTGATCAGCGTCGCGCTGTCCCTCATCGGCATCGTCGGCGTCGTGTACGCCATCAAGGAAGCCGCGAGCGAGGGCCCCACCTGGGGTGCCGCAGCCGCCCTGCTCATCGGTGCGGTCGCGCTCCACGGCTTCGTCCGCAGGCAGCTCTCCCTGCCCGCGCCGCTGCTCGACATGCGGCTGTTCCGCCACCGGGGCTTCTCCGCCGCGGTGCTCGCCGACCTGCTGACCATCCTCGGGCTGTCCGGACTGGTCTTCTTCCTGTCCCAGTTCCTCCAGCTCGTCCAGGGCAGGCAGCCGCTCGAAGCGGGACTCGCGGAACTCCCCGCCGCGATCGGCGCGGTGGTCACCGGTCTGCTCGCGGGCCGGTTCGCCCGGCGGTTCTCCGTACGGTCCGTGGTCGCCGGCGGACTCGGCGCCGTGGGCCTCGCGCTCGCCGTGCTGACCGTCATCGGCCAGTCCACCGGCTACCCGGTGCTCGGCGCCGCCCTGCTCGTGGTGGGTGCCGGCGCGGGATTCTCCTTCACCGTCACGGCCGACGTCATCCTCTCGGCCGTACCCAAGGAGCAGGCCGGCGCCGCGTCCGCGGTCTCCGAGACGGCGTACGAACTCGGCGCCGCCCTCGGTATCGCGCTGCTCGGCTCGATCGTGACGGGCGTCTACCGCGGCTTCACCGTTCCGGCCGGAGTGCCGTCGGACGCGGCGTCCGCGGCTCATGAGTCGCTCGGCGGCGCCGTCGAGACCGCGGCCTCGCTGCCGCACGAGCAGGGCGCCGCGCTCGTCGGCGCTGCCCAGGACGCGTTCGTCGAGGGGCTCAGGCTGGCCTCGGGCGTGGGCGCGGCGGTCCTGGTGGCCACCGCGGTCGCGGCGTGGTTCCTGCTGCGCGGCCAGAAGCTGTCCGACGGCGTCGAGCACTGACGCCCGGTCGTATACGAGAGACGCCTGTTCGTATACGGGAGCGGAACACGCGGAACAGACGGACACGCGGGCACACGGCTCCGCACCACGCGGCTCCCCGGCGCACACAGGCGCCGGGGAGCCGCGTCGTCCGCCGTTCCCGCCGTTCCCGCCGTTCCCGCCGGGGCTCCGGGGCTCCGGGGCCTCAGGCCGCCTTCGCCTTGGTGGCGTACATGTCCACGTACTCCTGGCCGGACAGCTGCATCACCTCGGTCATCACCGAGTCCGTCACGGCTCGCAGCACATAGCGGTCGCGGTCCATGCCCTCGTAGCGGGAGAACTCCATCGGCTCGCCGAACCGGATCGTCACGCGGCCCGGGCGCGGGATGCCCGCGCCACCCGGCTGGAGCTTGTCCGTGCCGATCATCGCGAACGGCACCACCGGCGCACCCGTCATCAGGGTGAGCCGGGCGATACCCGTACGGCCCCGGTAGAGGCGGCCGTCGGGGGAGCGGGTGCCCTCCGGGTAGATACCGAAGACCCTGCCCTCCTCCAGCACCCGGCGGCCCGTCATCAGGGCCGCGACCCCGCCGTTCGCGCCGTCCCGGTCCACCGGGATCATGCCGACCCCGGTGAAGAACCAGGCCATCAGCCGGCCCTTCAGGCCCTTGCCGGTGACGTACTCGTCCTTGCCGATGAAGAACACCGGCCGGTCGCACACGAGGGGCAGGACCATCGAGTCGATGAACGTGAGGTGGTTGCCGGCGAGGATGACGGGACCGTCCGCTGGGATGTGCTGGACGCCTTCCACCCGTGGGCGGAACATCAGGCGCAGGAACGGTCCTAGCACTGCCTTGATGAGCGACAAGCGGGACAACGGGTCCTCCGAAGTCGTGGAGCAGTCGGTGCGGCCGACAAAGTCCTTGCAGGTGAGGACGATACTCGCGAGTCAGGGTCGGACGCACATGGGGTTCACGGACCAGATACACAGTGTTGACCTGAGTTTGGGACGCGTTTGCCCTGGGTCTCCCTCATGTCACGCCCAGCGACCTAGGTTGGAGTGCCTCATATCCGATTTCCCGATTCCCCCCGAGGGCCCCACGGAGGATCACTCATGGCTCAGGTCGAAGGCACGACTCCCGGACGCCGGACCGTACTCGGTGCGGCGGTGGCCGGTTCAGCGACTCTCGGCGCGGTCGGTATCGGCGGGGCCATGGCGACCGGAGCCGAGGCCGCCGAACCCGCCGGACGCCACGGTCACCGGCAGCTCCCCGTCCCCACGGTCATCGCGCACCGCGGTGCCAGCGGCTACCGCCCCGAGCACACACTCGGCTCGTACCAGCTCGCCCTCGACATGGGCGCGCACGTCATCGAGCAGGACCTCGTGCCCACCAAGGACGGCCATCTGGTCTGCCGCCACGAGAACGACATCACCGGCACCACGGACGTCGCCACCCACCCCGAGTTCGCCTCCCGCAAGACCACCAAGACCGTCGACGGCATCAGCGTCACCGGCTGGTTCACCGAGGACTTCACGCTCACGGAGCTCAGGACCCTGCGGGCCAAGGAACGGATCCCCGCCACCCGTCAGGAGAACACCCTCTACGACGGGCGCTGGCAGATCCCCACCTTCGAGGACGTCCTGCGCTGGGCCGACAAGGAGGGCCGCAGGCGGGGCCGTCCGGTATGGCTGCATGTGGAGACCAAGCACCCCTCGTACTTCCGCGGCATCGGCCTCGGACTCGAGGAACCGCTCGCGAAGCTGCTGCGCCGCTACGGCCGCCACCGCGCCGACTCTCCCGTCTTCCTCCAGTCGTTCGAGCCCAGCAGCGTCCAGAGGCTCGCGCGGCTGGTCTCGTCGCCGCGCGTCGTGCTGCTCTCCGGCGCCACCACTCGGCCCTGGGACTTCGTACTGGCGGGCGACCCGCGTACGGTCGCGGACCTGGTCAGGCCCGATGGCCTGGAGTGGATGGCCTCGTACGCCCAGGGGATCGGCCCCACGCTCGACCTGATCATCCCGAGGGACGCCGAAGGCAGGCTCGGCACGCCGACCACCCTCGTCCGGGACGCGCACGCCAAGGGCCTGATCCTGCACCCGTACACGATGCGGAACGAGAACGCCTTCCTGCCCGCCGACTTCCGGCGCGGCACCGATCCCAACGCCTACGGTGACGCGTTCGGCGCCTTCCGGGTCTACTTCGAGCAGGGCATAGACGGCATCTTCACCGACAACGCGGACACCGGACTGCTGGCCCGGGCGGACTTCGTCAGCGGCTGACGGCGTCGCTCATTCGGTCGGGTGAGAACGCGGCACGGCCGAAACCCGGGACCTCGCGGTGACGTCACGCCGGGCATGACCCCCTATCCCTCCACGTCCCCGTCCCGCTCCGGAGCACTGGTGGAGCTGCTGCGGCCGCTCGTCGCCGCGGAGGCCGACGCCGAGGCACAGGACGGTGCCCTGGAGCCCGCGGACCTCGAACAGGACGTGTGGGTACGCCTCCTTGAGCGGCTCGCCGCCGTGGGACCGCCCCGGGACGCGGCGGCCTGGGTCCGGGGCGCCGTTCGCGACGAGGCGCGCAGGGCCCGCCTGAGGGCCCTGCGCGAGCGGGCCTTCACCGACGAACCGGCAGCGGGCCCCGCCGGCTGCCCCGAACGGGCCCTGCTCGTCGCCGAGGGGCACCGTACGCTCCGGGCCGCGGTGGCCCGTACTCCCGGACCCTGTCCACGGCTGCTGACGGCCCTCCTGTCCCCGGCGGACCCCACATACCGGGAGATCGCAGGGCAGTTGGGTATCTCACAGGGAAGTCTGGGACCGACTCGTTCCCGTTGCCTGGGATGTCTGCGCAGAATGCTCGCGGCAGAGGTTGCAGCTCCTGAACTCCGGGGAAAGGAGCGGTAGACAACCGGGTGAAGGTGAGTGGAGGCGCGCCACACATGGGCATGAGCGTGAGCATCACAGCGGCGGCGGTTCAGGACGCCGAGCACATCCTCAAGCTTCAGTACCTGTGCTATCAGAGCGAGGCGGCACTCTACGGCGACTACGGCATCGAGCCCCTCACCCAGACCCTCGAGGACCTCAGGGCCGAGCTGGCCCGGGGCCACGCGCTGGTGGCCCGCCTCGGCGACGAGGTGATCGCGTCCGTGCGCGGTGAGGTCGACGAGGCGGGCGTCGCACGCATCGCCAAGCTCATCGTCCATCCCCGTATGCAGCGCCACGGCCTGGGGGGCCGGCTGCTCGGCGCGATCGAGACGCACTTCGCGGCGGAGGCGGCGGCCAAGCGCTTCCAGCTCTTCACCGGGCACCGCAGCGACCGCAACCTGCGCCTCTACCGTCGCCACGGCTACGCACCGGTGTCGGAGCTGTCCGCGGGGCCCCGGCTGACCGTGATCACGCTGGAGAAGAGAGTCGGTACGGCGGAGGGCGCTCCGGGACGGAGCGCGGGGGAGTACACCACCAGCGCGTGACGCCGCTGTGCGACGGTTGACAGTCGTCTCAGCGCCTGGACGTGCGCAGCCAGACCATTCCGGTGATCGGCAGCAGCACCGGAATGAAGAGGTAGCCCATGCCGTAGTCGGTCCACACCGTGGCGTCCGGGAACGCGGCCGGATCCGCCAGCGTCCAGGTGCCCACCGTCAGCACGCCGACCAGCTCGGCGGCGCACGACAGCAGCGCCGCCCTGCGGGCCGTCTCACCCCCGCGCACCAGGGTGTACGTGATGAACGCGTAGACCACGGCGGCCATCGCCGACAGGGAGTAGGCCAGCGGCGCGTGCTCGTACTCGGTGGCGATCTGGTAGATGGAGCGGGACACGGCGCCCACCGACATCACCCCGTACAGCCACACCACGAGCAGTCCGGGCCCGTGGACCAGCCGGGTCCGCGAGCCGTCCGGCCGCTCTCCGGCGTTGTCCCCGGTGCCGGTGCCGGTGCCTGCCGCGGAGCGGGTCGGGTCCGTCATGCTCAGGCCTTCCAGATGTCGTAGAGCCGCACTTCCAGCACCGCGAGCACCACCGCGCCCGCCGCGACCGTCACCGAACCCCAGCGGGTCCGCTCGCTCAGGGAGAGGAAGCCGGCCGCCGGAATCGCCACGAAGGCGCCGATCAGATACGAGATGAAGATCACCGAACCCTGATCGGCCTCCTCGCCGAGGGCGAGCTGCACGATGCCCGTGACCAGTTGGGCCAGCGCCAGGACCGTCACCACGGCCATGCCGATGAAGTGCCAGTCCTTCGTCGGCTGGTCCCGGAACGCGGCATAGCCGCACCAGGCGGCGAGGGCGAGGGCGGCCACCGAGAGGGCGACCGTCAGGGCGTCGAGCATGCAGCCGAGAGTATTACGGGCCGAAATGCGCGGAGCGCTCGGCCCCCGTGGCCTCTGCAACGCCGGAGGAGCATGGACCACGCATCCGTGGCCTTGACTACAGAGAATCAGTGGCACCGTCGTGAGGGCAGGGCGTACCGCCAGGGATTCTCGGGCATCGGAGCAGGTCAACGGTCTGGGGCACACGCTGCCGGGACGACACAGGTATTCCGCTATCTGGACGTTTGAGTCCCGAAATGCGGACAGCCGAGATCGGCTCGGATGCTTGTCTGCTTTACTGGGCCGCATGACCACGACGAGCAGCCGCACCCTTGCGACCGAGGCGCACATGACGCCCGGTGCTCGCTGTATGTGTCGAATGTGCGCTTTCTGAGGGCCCCTGACTGAGCCTCGCGCCCCGAAGCGAGGCCACCGCCCTGCGCACACCGCCCACCGGCCGAATGTGCGGTGTCTCTGCGCCCGTCTGTCTCTGCTGCCTGCTGCCAGGACGACACACAACGACGACACACCACCCATGTCCGGCGCGTCATCGCGCCACGCACTCGACAGTGACGGAATTCCTGTGATCACCACCAAGGGCCTCACGAAGGTCTACCAGTCGCGAGGCCGCGACGTCACCGCTCTGGACGGAGTCGATCTGCACGTCCGGGAGGGCGAGGTCTTCGGCGTCATCGGCCGCAGCGGCGCCGGAAAGTCCTCCCTCATCCGCTGCGTCAACCTGCTCGAGCGGCCCACGGCGGGCACCGTGACCGTCGACGGCGTCGACCTCACGGCCCTCACCGGACGCGGCAACCGCACGGGCAGGGAACTGCGCCAGGCCCGCAGCCGTATCGGCATGGTCTTCCAGCACTTCAACCTGCTGTCCTCGCGGACAGTGAAGGACAACATCGAGCTCCCCCTGGAGATCCTCGGTGCCACCGGCGCCGAGCGTTCCCGGCGCGCCCTCGAACTGCTCGACCTCGTCGGTCTCGCCGACAAGGCCAGGGCTTACCCAGGACAGCTCTCCGGCGGCCAGAAGCAGCGCGTCGGCATCGCCCGCGCGCTGGCAGGGAACCCGAAGGTGCTGCTCTCCGACGAGGCCACCAGCGCTCTCGACCCCGAGACCACCCGGTCCATCCTCGAGCTGCTGCGCGACCTCAACCGGCAGCTCGGTCTGACCGTCCTGCTCATCACGCACGAGATGGACGTCGTGAAGTCCGTCTGCGACTCGGCAGCCCTGATGGAGCACGGCCGGATCGTGGAGTCCGGCACGGTGAGCGAACTGCTCGCCACACCGGGGTCGGAACTCGCCAGGGAGCTGTTCCCGGTGACCGGCGACGCCACCGGCCCGGACCGTACGGTCGTTGATGTCACCTTCCAGGGCGACACCACCACCCAGCCCGTGATCTCTCAGCTCTCGCGCACCTACAACATCGACATCTCGATCCTCGGCGCCGCGATGGACACCGTCGCCGGGAGGCAGATCGGCCGGATGCGCATCGAACTGCCGGGGCGCTACGAGGACAACGTCGTGCCCGTCGGCTTCCTGCGCGAACAGGGTCTCCAGGTCGAGATCGTCGAGCACGGACCCGACGAGGCCGGTGGGGTCCCCACGCCGCGCCCCGAACTGGTGAAGGAGACCGCGCAGTGACCTGGCCGGAGATGCAGCCGCTGCTGACCCAGGGCACCATCGACACCCTCTACATGGTGTTGTGGTCCACGGTCGTCACCGTCATCGGCGGACTTCCGCTGGGAGTCCTGCTGGTCCTCACCGACAAGGGCGGACTGCTCCAGAACACCCCGGTGAACAAGGCCGTCGGCGTGGTCGTGAACATCGGGCGCTCGCTGCCGTTCATCATCCTGCTCATCGCGCTGATCCCCTTCACCACCGCGGTGGTCGGCACCTTCATCGGCCCGACGGCCATGATCGTGCCGCTCGCCGTCGGGGCCATCCCCTTCTTCGCGCGGCTCGTCGAAACGGCGATCCGCGAGGTCGACCACGGACTGGTCGAAGCGGTCCAGTCCATGGGCGGCTCCATACCGACGATCATCCGCAAGGTGCTGCTCCCACAGGCCCTGCCCTCGATCGTCGCCGCCGTCACCACCACCGTGATCGTCCTCGTCGGCTATTCGGCGATGGCGGGCGCGGTCGGCGGCGAGGGGCTCGGATCCAAGGCCGTCACCTACGGCTTCCAGCGGTTCGAGACCTCGTTCATGCTCATCACCGTCGTCATCCTGATCGCCATCGTCACGGCCGTTCAGCTGATCGGTGACGGAGTCGTACGGCTGCTGGCCCGCCGGGGCCGCACCGCCTGATCTGCCCGATCCGACCGAGCGCAGCTCCGCTTCACCTTTCCCCGGCACACCCGCGCGCCCGCACTCCTTGTCCGGGCGTCAGTACTGCACCATCAGAAAGAGGCACTTTTCGTGCGCAACCACCGCAAGTACACCAAGCTCACCGCCACCGCGGCAGCCGCCGCCGCGCTCACCCTCGGCCTGACCGCCTGCGGCACGGCCTCCGACCCGGGCACGAAGTCCGGCTCCGGTGACAAGGCCGCGGCAGCGAACGAGCCGCTCGTCGTCGCGGCGTCCCCGACCCCGCACGCCGACATCCTCGAGTACGTCAAGAAGAACCTGGCCGCCAAGGCCGGGCTCACGCTGGAGATCAGGGAGTTCACGGACTACGTCCTGCCCAACAACGCCACCCAGCAGGGCCAGGTCGACGCCAACTTCTTCCAGCACAAGCCGTACCTGGACGACTTCAACAAGAAGAACAAGACCACCATCGTCCCGGTCGTCAACGTGCATCTGGAGCCCCTCGGCCTCTACTCCGGCAAGGCCAAGTCCCTCAAGGACATCAAGGCAGGCCAGACCGTCGCCGTACCCAACGACACCACCAACGAGGGCCGCGCGCTCAAGCTGCTGGCCGACAACGGCCTGATCACCCTCAAGGCGGGCGCCGGTGCCGACGCCAGGCTCTCCGACATCACCGACAAGAAGGGCCTGGAGTTCAAGGAGCTGGAGGCCGCCACGCTGCCCCGCGCCCTGAACGACGTCGATGCCGCCGTCATCAACGGCAACTACGCCATCGAGGCCGACCTCGCGCCCGCCAAGGACGCCCTGGCACTGGAGAAGGCGGATGGCAACCCGTACGCCAACTTCCTCGCAGTCAAGGAAGGCAACGAGAAGGACGTGCGGGTGCAGAAGCTCGCGAAGCTCCTCAACTCCCCTGAGGTGAAGAAGTACATCGAGGACACGTACAACGGCTCGGTCATCCCCGCCTTCGGTCCCGTCGCGTAGACCGTTCTGCCAACCGTGCGCGGCGGTAAGGCACTTGCCGCCTCGCCGGGAGCGGAAGGCCCCGTGCACCCACAGGGCGAATTCCAGGGGTGCGCGGGGCCTTCGGTGTGTCCCCGACGGGTTCCCGGCGTATCCCAGGCGTACGCACCCCGGCCATGCGCATCCGTCAGTCGATGTTGCATGCTGGGCCTTTACGCGTACGGCCTTTACGACGGTCTCGGCATGGAGCTGCGCATGACTACCCCCTTCCCGGACATCTCCATCAGCACGGAGCGGCTGGTGCTGCGTGCGCTCGAACCCGCCGATGCCCCAGCCCTCGCCGAGATGATGAACGACGAGCAGGTCGCCTCCTGGACCGCCGTTCCCCAGCCCTACACCGAGGCTGCCGCCCGGGAATGGATCAGCGGGTACGCGCCCGCCGAGCGCACCGCGGGACGCGGCCTGGACCTGGCCATCACCGAGTTCCTCACCCAGCGCCTGGTCGGCGTGATCCAGCTCGCCCACACCGACTGGCGGGTGCGCTCCACCGAGATCTCCTACATCGTCGCTCCGTGGGCCCGTGGCGAGGGCTATGCCTCCGAGGCGACGCTCGCCACCGCCCAGTGGCTCTTCCGCGACCAGGGTTTCGAGCGTCTGGAGCTGCGCACCGCCGCCGACAACACCGCGTCCCAGCAGGTGGCCCAGAGGATCGGCTGCATCAGCGAGGGCGTGCTGCGGGGAGCCTGTATAGCCCGCACCCGCACCGACGACGGGGGCTGGGCCGACCAGCGCACCGACTTCATCGTCTGGAGCCTTCTCCCCGAGGATCTCGAAGGCGTAGTCGACCAGGTGACCGATACCGGATATTCCTCCTTCGCCGACTGGAGCTGAGACCGGGTACGCTCACGCTCACGACCTGCGCGACCTGCGGCGACGCGGTGAGCACAGCGAGCATGACGAGTACGGCGACCAGAGCGTCGTCACGCACCCCAACTCACCTCAGCGAAGACCGGGAGACTGACGACGATGGCCGACCGGGTCACGGTGATCGGCTGGGACGGTTCCCCCCTGACCTCGGCAGCCAGGTCCGCCCTGTCCGCCGCCACGCTCGTCGCCGGAGCCGCCCACCACCTGGCGCTTCCCGAGGTACCGGCGAATGCGGAGCGGATACGGCTCGGCAGCCTCGACCTGGCCGCGCGGAGGATCGCGGGGCACCGTGGCAGCCCCGTCGTCATGGCGGACGGCGACCCCGGCCTGTTCGGCGTCGTACGCACCCTGCGAGCACCCCAGCACGGACTCGAGGTCGAGGTCGTGCCCGCGGTCTCTTCCGTCGCCACGGCCTTCGCCCGGGCCGGTATGCCCTGGGACGACGCCCAGCTCGTCGTGGCCCAGAGCCGCACCCTGCGGCGGGCCGTCAACGTCTGCCGGGCACACCCCAAGGTCGCCGTCCTCACATCACCGGGAGCAGGGCCAGCGGAGCTGGCCCTGCTGCTGGAGGGGGTCCACCGCACGTTCGTGATCTGCGAGGAGCTCGGCACCGAACGCGAGCAGGTCACCGTGCTCACCTCCGACAAGGTCGCCGACCACACCTGGCGCGACCCCAACGTCGTCATCGTCATCGGTGGCGCCGCCGCGGTGTCCAGGAGCGGCTGGGCTGCGGGCCGTGACCCCGGCTATCCGCCCGCCGTACGCGGCTGGGCGCTGGCCCCGGAGCCCGGCGGCCCGTCAGCCGGGGAAGGCGAGTCGGTCCAGCTCCGCGCCGCCCAGCTCGCCCGCCTCGGTCCGCGCCTCGGCGACCTCGTCTGGGACATCGGCTGCGGCGGCGGGGACCTCGCCGTCGACGCGGCGCGCTTCGGCGCCGCGGTGATCGCCGTCGACGCCGGCCTGGGCGCATGCGACCGCACGGCCGCAGCGGCCCGCCGCGCCGGCGTCCAGCTCCAGATCGTGCACGGCCGCGCGCCGCATGTGCTGGAGCGGCTGCCCGAACCGGACGTGGTCCGCATCGGTGGCGGGGGAGTACCGGTGGTCACCGCCTGCGTCGACCGTCGCCCCGAACGCATCGTCACCCACGCCTCCACCCGCGACGAGGCCGAGGCGATCGGAGCCGCACTCGCCGACGGCGGCTACAGCGTCGAATGCGCCCTGCTCCAGTCCGTCCAGCTGGATCCCGGCGACTGGTCCGAGCGGGAACGCTCCGTCGTCTTCCTGCTTTCCGGGGAGCAGACGCGCCGAGACCCGGTCCGCCCCGCCCATCAGGGGCCGGACACGGTCCGGGACGACTCCCGCTGAACGCCCTCCGGCCGTCGGCGCGTGCCGCCCGGGGCCTGCCTGATCGCGCCCCCCGCCCCGGTTGGCATGGCCCGGCGCGGTAGGCTGGCCGATCGTTGTACCGCACTGGTGGGGCGTCGAATTCTCTCCCCAGGGCTTCTCCCCCGCTACCGCGGGGGGACCCCAGGGGAGGTCCAGCCAAAGTCCGCAACAGGGGGCCGATTTGGGCCCCGGTGTGGTACGGCGCGACCGGGGGACGCGCAACGTGGCGCAGTCCACAGCCGACCATGGCGGATCCTGCTGCCGTGGACGCGAATGACCAGGACAATGCTGGTGTCTGCGGGCTTTCGTGCCGCGCGGCGCACACGCTCGTTCTTGTTATAGACGGGTGCTTGTGTGCCGCGATCGGGCGCCCCGGGCGAAAGTCTGAAGGAGCACAACCGATGGGCGAGGGGAACGCATGACTGACACCGGCCAGATCCCGGGCGAGGGGCTGCCGGAGAACGCAGGCATGGTGGAGCAGCCGGGCATCCCCGCTCCGGGCGCGTACACCTTCCTCGATCCCTCCGAAGGCGCAGCCGTCGCCGACGACGACGACCTGCTGTTGATGCCGGGCGCGCAGGGCGCCTGGAGCGAACCGCTGCCGGCGGCTCCCGGAAGCGGGCACACGGCCTCTGGGGCGCAGGCCGTCCCACCGGTCGCGCCCGTGGCGTCGCAGCAGGTTCCGGTCGCACGGGCCGTGGCTCCGGACGCCGCCGCGGCGGCCGTACGGGCCGCGGTGCAGCACGCGTCACCGCAGGCGCCGGCGCCCTCCGCGCCTGCGACCCAGGTCCAGGAGGCCGTGGCTGCTCCGGTGCCGCCCGCCGAATCCGTCCTGCCCGAGGTCCAGGCGCCCCTGGCCCCGGAGCCGGTTGCGGCCGAGCCGGTCGTACCCCAGCAGACGGCGCCCCAGCAGCCCGCGCCCCAGCCCGCGGTGCCTCAGCAGGCCGCTGCGCAGCCCGTGCCGCAGCAGATGTCCGCAGCCCCGGAGCCGGTCGTGCCCCAGCAGGTCGCACCGCAGCCGGGACCTGAGACCGGCGCGCACGAGGCCGGCGGCCGGGACTCGGGTTCGCTCGACCTCGGCGGCGTACGAGTCCCGCCGACCTCGTCCACTCCCACCCCGCCGCCCGGACGCCGTCCGCTGCACATGGGGCCCCCGATGCCGGACGCCACCGGTGGTGTGGTGCGCTCGCTCGCGGACCGGGGACCCGCCAGCGCGGCCGGCACTCCCTCGGGGCACACACCGCCGCACCCCATCCCCGTGCGGCAGGCGGGGCCGCCGACCACCGGCCCCGAGTACCTCGACATTCCCCGCGATGAGCCCGCGGAGTTCACCCCGCCTGCGCAACCCGCTGACGCCGCACCGCAGGACGCCACCCCGTGGACGCCCGTCCCTGTGCCGACCTTCACCCCCGCGGAGACGGCGGAACCAGCAGAGACGGCAGAAACCTTCGTCCCGGAAACGCCCGTCGAGGCGCCCGGGCCCGAGATTCTCGCCCCCGAACCCGTCGCATCCGAGCCGGTGGTGCCGCAGGCCGCCGCACAGGAGCCCGCGCAGCCCCTGCCCGCACCGGAACCGGTGGAGCATGTGGCCGCCGCACCCGCGCCGGGGCCCGTGGTCGCCGCTGGTCCCGCGCCGGAGCCCGTGTTCGCGGTTGTCCCGGGACCGCGCGACGGCAGCGCCGGTGATCATGGCGTCGCGCCCCAGGAAGCGTCTGTGGCGGTGGAGCCCGTGGCAGCGGAGCCCCTGGTGGCCGAGCCGCAGCCGGTCGCCGAGCTCCTCGCGGAGCCGGCCACCGCTGGCGAGGGCGCAGTGAACGAAGTGCACACCGAGATCAGCGTGACCACAGAGACGAGCGCGAACATCGAGACCAACGCGCACACCGAGGCGAGCGTGAACGCGGACACCGGCGTGCACAGTGCCGTCGCCGGGACCGGCGCCGACGTCGCGGCGGTCATGGCCGAGCCGGCCGCCGCCGAAGCCCCGGTCGCCGTGACCGCTGCCACTGACACGGCCGCCGCCGAGACGGCGGGCGACGCCGAACCGGTCTCCGCCGCCGCCCCGGGCTACGACGACGCCGAACGCGAGGCGGTTCTGCGTGTGATGCGCGAGCGGCGGGACATCCGCAACGGCTTCCGCAGTGACCCGATCCCGCACGAGGTCCTGCTGCGCGTGCTCGAAGCCGCGCACACCGCGCCCAGCGTGGGGCACTCCCAGCCCTGGGACTTCGTGGTCATCCGCTCCGCCGAGACCCGGCGCACGATGCACGAGCTCGCCCAGCGCCAGCGCGAGGCCTACGCCAAGTCGCTGCCCAAGGGCCGGGCGAAGCAGTTCAAGGAACTCAAGATCGAGGCCATCCTCGAGACCCCGGTGAACATCGTCGTCACCGCCGACCCCACCCGCGGGGGCCGTCACACCCTCGGCCGGCACACCCAGCCGCAGATGGCGCCGTACTCCTCCGCGCTCGCCGTCGAGAACCTCTGGCTCGCCGCGCGCGCCGAGGGCCTCGGCGTCGGCTGGGTCAGCTTCTTCGACGAGCGCGAGATGGTGCGCGCCCTGGGACTGCCCGAGCACCTCGAGGTCGTCGCGTATCTCTGCGTCGGATACGTCGACGAGTTCCCCGAGGAACCCGAACTGATGCAGGCGGGCTGGTCCAAGCGCAGGCCTCTGTCCTGGGTGGTCCACGAGGAGACCTACGGCCGTCGCGCCCTGCCCGGCGAGGAGCCGCACGACCTGCTCCAGGAGACCGTCTCCAACATCCGCCCGCTGGACGCGAAGGCGCTCGGCGAGGCGTGGGAGCGGCAGAAGAGGATGACCAAGCCCTCGGGCGCGCTGGGCATGCTGGAGATCATCTCCGCGCAGCTCGCCGGGCTGTCCCGGATGTGCCCTCCGCCGATCCCGGAGCCCGCCGCGGTCGCGATCTTCGCGGGCGACCACGGGGTGCACGCCCAGGGCGTCACCTCCTGGCCCCAGGAGGTGACCGGCCAGATGGTCGCCAACTTCCTCGGCGGCGGAGCGGTGTGCAACGCCTTCGCCAACCAGGTCGGCGCTGAAGTGTGCGTCATCGACGTGGGCGTCGCGTCCGAGCTGCCGGCCACTCCCGGACTGCTGCCGAGGAAGGTCCGTCCGGGCACGGCCGACTTCACCACGGGTCCCGCGCTCAGCCGCGAGGATGTCATCGCCGCGATCGAGGTCGGCATCGAGACCGCCCGTGATCTGGTCGCCGCGGGCAACAAGGCCCTGCTCACCGGCGAGATGGGCATCGCCAACACCACCGCGTCGGCCGCCCTGATCGCCGTGTACACCGGTGCGGAACCAGCGGAGGTCACCGGCCGCGGCACCGGCATCAACGACGAGATGCACGCCCGCAAGGTCGACGTCGTCCGGCGCGCCCTGGAGCTCCACCAGCCGGACCCGGCCGACCCGGTCGGTGCCCTCGCGGCGGTCGGCGGTCTGGAGCACGCGGCGCTGGTCGGCTTCATCCTCGGCGGTGCCTCGCTGCGTACGCCGGTCATCCTGGACGGGGTCTCCGCGGGCGCCGCGGCACTGGTCGCCCGGGCGGTCGCGCCCGAGGCCCTCGCCGCCTGCATCGCGGGTCACCGCAGTGCCGAGCCCGGCCATGTGGCGGCGCTCAACAAGCTGGGCCTGCGGCCCCTGGTGGATCTGGACCTCCGCCTCGGCGAGGGCACGGGCGCGCTGCTGGCGTTGCCGCTGGTGCAGAGCGCTGCGCGGGCCATGCACGAGGTGGCGACCTTCGACTCCGCGGGCGTCACGGAGAAGTAGCCGGTTGCGCTGTGCGGCACGGGACCTCCGCCGTGTCCCGTGCCGCACAGCGCTGTCCGACCATTCGGGCACGGGGAACCACGCCCCCGTAAAGTAATCACCGTCCCACCAGCCGCTCCACCGTCGCAGCGGCCAGCACCGCCGCACCGAGGAGCCGCACCGCCATGGCCGAGCACGCTGAAGGCACCCCGCGAGCCGAGCAGGCCGAGCACGCCGCGAGCACAGAGCCGGCCGCGAGCGCCGGGCGCCCCGCCTACCCCGTGGGACTGCGCCTCTCGGGGCGCCGCGTCGTCGTCGTCGGCGGCGGCCAGGTGGCCCAGCGCCGCCTCCCGGCCCTCGTCGCGGCCGGTGCCGACGTCATCCTGATCTCCCCCTCCGCCACCGCGTCGGTCGAGGCCATGGCCGAG
Organism: Streptomyces sp. NPDC019396; assembly: GCF_040632375.1. Lineage (NCBI taxonomy): Bacteria > Bacillati > Actinomycetota > Actinomycetes > Kitasatosporales > Streptomycetaceae > Streptomyces > Streptomyces sp. NPDC019396. Next base: position 95,138 of record NZ_JBEYBS010000018.1, read on the forward strand.
GCCGGCGAGATCACCTGGACCAGGCGGCGCTACGAGGACGGCGATCTCGCCGACACCTGGTACGCCCTCGTCGCCACCAGCGACCCGCTCGCGAATGAGGCCGCGTCGGCGGAGGCCGAGCGGACCAGGACCTGGTGCGTACGCTCCGACGACGCCGAGGCGGCCACCGCCTGGACCCCGGCCACGGGCCGGAGCGAGGGCGTGACCGTCGCCGTCCTCACCGGCAACGACCCCCGGCGTTCCGCCTCGGTGCGCGATGCCATCGTGGAGGGCCTGCGGGACGGCTCGCTCACCGCCCCGCACCATCGCTCGCGTGAACCCTTCGTCGCCCTGGTCGGCGGGGGTCCCGGTGACCCGGACCTGATCACCGTGCGGGGACGCCGGCTGCTCGCCGAGGCGGATGTCGTCATCGCCGACCGCCTCGGACCGCGCGATCTGCTCGATGAACTGCCGCCGCATGTCGAGGTGATCGACGCGGCCAAGATCCCGTACGGCCGCTTCATGGCCCAGGAGGCCATCAACAACGCCCTCATCGAGCACGCGAAGGCGGGCAAGTCGGTCGTCCGGCTCAAGGGCGGCGACCCGTTCGTCTTCGGACGGGGGATGGAGGAGGCCCAAGCGCTCGCGCAGGAGGGCATCGCCTGCACGGTCGTGCCCGGGATCTCCAGCTCCATCTCGGTGCCGGGTGCCGCGGGCATCCCGGTCACACACCGGGGGGTCGCTCACGAGTTCACGGTCGTCAGCGGGCATGTCGCACCCGACGACGAGCGCTCCCTGGTCGACTGGAAGTCGCTCGCCAAGCTGCGTGGCACCCTCGTGATCCTCATGGGGGTGGACAAGATCGGGGCGATCGCCGAGGCGCTGATCGCACACGGCAAGTCTCCCGAGACCCCGCTGGCGCTGATCCAGGAAGGCACCACCGCCGCCCAGCGCAGGGTGGACGCCACGCTCGCCACGGTCGCCGAGGCCGTCCGTACGCACGACGTCAGGCCGCCCGCCGTCATCGTCATCGGGGACGTGGTCGCCGTCGGTGCCGGGCGCCCCCGCTCGTAGGCCGGCAGCCCCCTCGGCACCCGCCAGCGTAACCACTGGTAACCAATTACCCGCCCGGGCCGTTGGCACCATCACCCGGAGAAGGCAGTATCACCCTGTGGCTGAACTCATCACCGTCGACGACCCCGACGACCCGCGTCTGCGCGACTACACGGGACTGACCGACGTCGAGCTCCGGCGCAGGCGTGAGCCCGCCGAGGGCCTGTTCATCGCCGAGGGCGAGAAGGTCATCAGACGGGCCAAGGACGCGGGTTACGAGATGCGTTCCATGCTGCTCTCGGCCAAGTGGGTGGACGTCATGCGGGACGTCATCGACGAGATCCCGGCCCCCGTGTACGCCGTGACCCCCGAGCTCGCCGAACGCGTCACCGGCTACCACGTGCACCGCGGCGCCCTCGCCTCGATGCAGCGCAAGCCGCTCCCCGCGGCCGAGGAGCTGCTGCGCAGCGCGCGCCGGATCGCCGTCATGGAATCGGTGAACGACCACACCAACACCGGTGCGATCTTCCGCAGCGCCGCCGCACTCGGCATGGACGCCGTACTGCTCTCGCCGGACTGCGCCGACCCGCTCTACCGGCGCTCGGTGAAGGTTTCCATGGGTGCGGTCTTCTCCGTCCCCTACACCCGTCTCGACCACTGGCCCAAGGGGCTGGAAACGGTCCGCGAGGCGGGCTTCAAGCTGCTGGCCCTCACCCCCGACGAGAAGGCCTCACCCATCGACGAGGCGGCCCCGCACCGCCTCGACCGGGTCGCGCTGATGCTCGGTGCCGAGGGCGACGGTCTGTCACGGCAGGCCCTGGTGGCCGCCGACGAGTGGGTGCGCATCCCGATGGCGCATGGCGTGGACTCGCTCAATGTGGGCGCGGCGGCCGCGGTCGCCTTCTACGCGGTCGCAACGGGCCGCCCGGAAAGCTGAGCGGGTCTCCGGCTCCGCCGACCGCCCCCGGACCTCAACCCCGCAGGCTCTGAGCCACGGTGATCCCGAGCGCCACCACGAGCGTCACGACCACGAACACGAAGATGCGCTGACGCAGCAGCCGGGGGTTGGCCGGCCTGCGCCCTGTGGACGTCGTGCGCACACCGGCTCGTGACGGTGTGCGCCCCGCTCCCGTGCCACCCCGGGACGGAGCGGGACGTGAACCACCCGTACGGGACGCCGAGGGACGGGACCCCCGCTCACGCGCGGGTGCCTGGCGTCCCTGCCCCTGCGTACTGCGGCTCTGGCCCTGGGTGTTGCGCCCCTGCGCCTGTCCCTGCCCCTGGGTGCTGCGCCCCTGGCCCTGGGTGTTGCGCGCCGTGTACCGGACGGTGCTCTGGCGCCCTGACGACAGATCCTGCTCGATCCGCTCACGCTGGGCAGGAGGCCGCAGCGCCGGCAGGCCCTGAGCCTCACGTGCCGCGATCTCCTTCAGCCGCATCGACAGCTGGAGCGTGCTCGGACGCTGCTCGGGGTCCTTGGCCAGACACGCCCGCAGCAGCGGTGCCAGCGCGTCCGGCACCCCCCACAGCTGCGGCTCCTCGTGTACGACGCGGTAGAGCATGACCTCGGAACTGCCCTGACCGAAGGGTGAGTCACCGGTGGCGGCGTAAGCGAGCGTCGCGCCGAGCGAGAACACGTCGGTCGCGGGGGTGACCGCCGCCCCCCTGACCTGCTCGGGCGCAAGAAAGCCCGGCGAGCCCACGGCTGTGCCGACGTGGGTGAGCGTGGAGGCCCCGGTCGCCCAGGCGATACCGAAGTCGATGATCCTCGGGCCCTTCGGGGACAGCAGGATGTTCGACGGCTTCAGATCACGATGCACGACACCGGCCTCGTGCACGGCCACCAGGCCCTCCGACAGCGCCGCCCCGATAGCCGCGGTCTCGGCCGCCGGCAGCGCGCCGTCCTCGGCCACCTTGTCGTGCAGCGACGGGCCGGGGACGTACTGCGTGGCGAACCACGGGCGGTCCGCTTCGAGGTCCGCCGCCACCAGCCGGGCCGTGCAGCCGCCCCGGATACGCCGGGCGGCGGACACCTCGCGGGCGAACCGTGACCTGAACTCCTGGTCCTCCGCCAGATCCGGTCGGATCACCTTCAGCGCGACGCGCTGACCACGGCGGTCGGAACCGAGATAGACGACCCCCATACCGCCGGCGCCGAGCCGCCGGTGCAGCCTGAACGAGCCGACGACCCGCGGATCCTCGCGCCGGAGCCGCATCAACGCCATGTTTATCCCCGCCGGCTGGTCGTCCGATATCCGTTTGACGTGGCACAGCTTACGTATCTGTGGGCCGGTGTGCTCATAGGCCGCGCCCTCAGGAGCCGATCGATCGTCAGTGCCACCCACGGCACCTGAAGGGCAATCAGGGTGCCGTCGCCCACGGGGTGCAGCCGCCCGGACGTCCCCAAGGCGGCTTTGCCGAAGGGGCGTTGAGTCGGCGGAATCATCCTCGGTGCCGTGCCCCGCCAGGGTGACGCGGAGCCTTCGCCACGGTGGCCGGCGCCCTCCGGCGGGTGGTCAGGCCCTTGCCGCCACACGGGGACAGGAATGACGTGACCGAAGTCACGCGCGCAGGCCCCTGCCCCTGCTCCTGCCCCTGGTCTCGGCGGTCCCGCGGGCGGGCGGGCGGCCCGGGCCGTGCGGGGCATCCCCTCCGGGAAGACCCGCAGATCAGGTGCAGCGTCTCCACCCAGGGGAGTACACCGCCGGCGCCCGGCTCATCCTCCGGGAGGCCCGCGATTCGGTACGCGGGCATGACGCCCGGGCCCGCCCGCGTCCCTAGCCTTGAAGTCAAGCGGTGGGTGCAGCTCTCGTCCCCCGAGGTCGGACACCCGCCGCTGCCAACGATGACAGGAGAGGACTCATGGCGGACACGGCATCGCGGACCATGATCCGCGCGCAGGGACGCAGGGCGTTCGCCGCGTTCGGCGTCCGCCCGTCCGGCCGCCGCCACCCGCTGGTGGCGACGGCGATGGTGCTCCCTCTCGCGGCCCTGCTCGTCGTCGCCTTCGGCGGCTGGGATGCAGTGGTCACACAGGCGTCGTCCGTGGGCGTGATGCTGGGGCGCTGAGCGGCGCTCCGGTCCGGGAGAGCGGCCCGGGTCTCACGACATCCCACCCAAAGCCCCGTGGGGACGGGGGTGCGGCGGACGGCACGCGCTGGGCCGGTCAGCTGGGGAGCTGACCGGCCAGCGCCATGTACGGCCCCGGCGGGCGTGTTCCGCGCCCTGCGGGCCACCCCTTAGGCTCGCCGGGTGGACCAGGGCAATGCCACGCTCGTGCGTGCGCTTTCGGAGACCGCGCGGTCGGCGGCTCATGTGCCGGGGCGGGCGGGTTCCTGCCGGGCCTGCGGGAGGGGCGCCGACGTGCTGGCCCAGCGCGCCGACGGGGTGGTGGTGCGCCACGGCGCAGCCGTCGCGAAGGCGCACGCCCCCGGCACCGACCCGGAAGGTCACCGGCTACGTCTCGCCGTGGCGGCGCACCCCGAGCTGGACGGGATACTCCTGGCGCCGATCGGCGGCGTCGACGGTGCGGGGGCCCAGGTCGCCGGGCGCCCCGTCACGGCCTGGCCGTACGGCAGCCCCGTGGATCCCACAGCCCCGGAGGACGCCCCCTGGGAGGCGGTCGCGCACCTCCTCGCCCGGCTGCACCGCGTGCCGTTGGAGCGACTGCCCGGGCCGCTGCCGCCCATGCGTGGGCCGCTGAAGGCCGCGGCGGCGGTCGAGCGCCTGCCGCGCCACCCCGCCGCCCGGCCCGTGCTGGCGGCCTGGCGGAGCCTGCCGGCCTGGGCCAGGGGCGAAGCACCGGCACCGTGCCACCCGCCCCGGCTCTGCCACGGGGACCTTCATCTCGGTCAGCTGGTGCGCCATCCCGCCCACCAAGGCCCCTGGCTGCTGATAGACGTCGACGACCTCGGCCTCGGAGACCCGGCGTGGGACCTCGCTCGTCCCGCCGCCTGGTTCGCCGCAGGGCTGCTGGCACCCGACGACTGGAACCGCTTCCTCACCGCGTACCGCGAGGCCGGCGGCCCTGCGGTCCCGCCGGCTCCCGGCGACCCCTGGCCCCAACTCGACGTACCCGCCCGTGCCCTGACCGTGCAGACCGCGGCTCTCGGGCTGGCCAGGAGCGCCCGGGAGGGCAGGGAGCCCGACGAGGCGGAGCAGCTGATGATCGGATCCTGTGCCCGAATTGCGTCCCTCCCGACCGACTTGGACGGCAGCCGCCCGTCGTAGGGTTGTCGCAGCCGTGCACACCAACCGACCGGCGAGGAGCTGAGCAGAACATGCAGTGTCCCAAGTGCCATGCGCCCATGCACACGTACAACCGCAATGGCGTCCAGATCGAGCAGTGCAGCGGGTGCCGGGGGATATTCCTCGACTACGGCGAGCTGGAGGCGCTTACCCGCATGGAGTCCCAGTGGGTCCAGCAGGCTCCGCCCGCACCGGCCCCCGGCGGCTACCCCGCGCCCGCGCCCGCCGCCCCGGCGTGGGGCGCTCCGCACCACGGTCACCATGGTGGCCACCACCGCAACAAGAGCTTCGGACGGATGCTCTTCTCCTCCTGACGCCTCCCGCCGGTTCCTGTCCCGGCCCTCTGCTCCTGGCAGGGAGAACGACGACGGAACCCCCGGCCGCATCGGCGGCCGGGGGTTCCGGGCTGTGGACGATACTGGGATTGAACCAGTGACCTCTTCCGTGTCAGGGAAGCGCTCTCCCGCTGAGCTAATCGTCCTCGGGACCACGATCCGAAGGCCGTGGGTGGTGCTGAGTGGACGATACTGGGATTGAACCAGTGACCTCTTCCGTGTCAGGGAAGCGCTCTCCCGCTGAGCTAATCGTCCTCGGGACCACGATCCGAAGATCGCGGGTGGTGCTGAGTGGACGATACTGGGATTGAACCAGTGACCTCTTCCGTGTCAGGGAAGCGCTCTCCCGCTGAGCTAATCGTCCTTGGAGGTGGAGACGGGATTTGAACCCGTGTAGACGGCTTTGCAGGCCGTTGCCTCGCCTCTCGGCCACTCCACCCCGGAGTGCGGGGGTCGGGAAGATCCCCCTCTCGAGCGGACGACGAGATTCGAACTCGCGACCCTCACCTTGGCAAGGTGATGCTCTACCAACTGAGCCACGTCCGCCTGTCGTTTCCCGGTCCGCTCTCGCGTCCCGGCGACGTGTTGAACTCTAGCGGATTCCTGGGCCAGCACAAAAACGCGTTTCCGCAGCGTGCTGAGCTGTGGTCACCGCGGGTTCACCACCGGGTGCGCTGCCGATACCCTCCGGAAGGTGAGGGGCCTCAGCCCCGGACGCCGCCGAGGTGTGACCAGGACCGCACCTGACGATCATCGGGACGTTGCTTCCCGGCCACCGGACCAGGTCCGGCGACCGCCCGGAGCGGCGGGCCACGCCCCGCCATAGACTCACAGCCGTGCACGACCTCGCTCCTCTGGCCCGCTTCGGCGGCCTCGTCGCCACCGACCTCAGGGATGTCACCTCCGACCCCGAGGCCCTCGAGTCGTCCGGCTTCTGGGCCGTCGCCGCGGACTTCGAGGGACGCCTCACCTGCGCCCGCTTCGGCGACGTGCGCAACGCGCCGGTGCCCGCACCCGAGCCGGGGTGCTGGCGGGGCCCCGCGGCCGGGGACTGGAGCTCGTCCCTGGACCGTGCCGCCTACACCGCTGGCGTGCGCCGGATCCGTGAGCACATCGCGGCCGGCGAGGTCTACCAGGCGAACCTCTGCCGAGTGCTGTCCGCACCCCTGCCGGACCCGGAAGCCGCCGATGTCGACGCTCTGACGGCACTGCTGGCGCGCGGCAACCCGGCCCCGTACGCGGGGACGATCCGGCTGCCCGCGCACGGTGTGGAGATCGCCACCGCTTCGCCCGAGCTGTATCTGCGCCGCGACGGTGGGACGGTGGAATCGGGGCCGATCAAAGGGACCGGTCGCACCCCCCTGGACCTGCTGGAGAAGGACCACGCGGAGAACGTCATGATCGTCGACCTGGTCCGCAACGACCTGGGGCGGGTCTGTGCCACCGGTTCCGTCACGGTCCCGGCCCTCTGCGCCGTCGAGGCACACCCCGGTCTCGTCCATCTCGTGTCCACGGTGTGCGGCGAACTGGCCAGGGGAGTGGGCTGGCGGGAGCTGCTGGACGCCACCTTCCCGCCCGGATCGGTCACCGGAGCACCCAAGTCCAGCGCTCTCAGGATCATCGAGTCGCTGGAGCCCTCGCCCCGTGGTCCCTACTGCGGCGGCATCGGCTGGGTGGACGCCGACCGCCGCACCGCCGAGCTGGCCGTCGGCATACGCACCTTCTGGATCGACCGGGCCCAGGGCCTGCTGCGTTTCGGCACCGGCGCCGGCATCACCTGGGGATCCGAACCCGAGCGCGAGTGGGACGAAACCGAACTGAAGGCCTCCCGGCTGCTCGCTGTAGCGTCGGGAAGCTACGCACGGACTGGAAGGACCGCGTCATGAGGATCTGGGTGAACGGCGGACTGAGGGATGCCGGCACCGCGCTTGTCTCCGTACTCGACCACGGGATAACGGTGGGCGACGGCGTGTTCGAGACCGTCAAGGCGACCGAAGGGCGTCTCTTCGCCCTCACCCAGCACCTCGACCGGCTCACGCGCTCGGCCCGTGGTCTCGGCCTGCCCGACCCGGACCTCGACGAGGTGCGCCGCGCCTGCGACGCAGTGATCGAGGCCAACCCCGTGGCCCTGGGCAGGTTGCGGATCACGTACACCGGCGGGCTCTCCCCGCTCGGCTCCGACCGCGGCGACGCCGGTCCCACCCTCGTCGTCGCGCTCGGCGAGTCCGCCCGCCGCCCCGACTCCACCGCCGTGATCACGGTCCCATGGGTCCGCAACGAACGCGGCGCGCTGAGCGGGCTGAAGACCACTTCCTACGCCGAGAACGTCGTCGCCCTCGCCCGCGCCCATGAGCAGGGCGCGTCCGAGGCTCTGTTCGCCAACACAGTGGGGCAGCTCTGCGAGGGCACGGGGTCCAATGTCTTCGTGGTCGTCGACGGTCATCTGCACACTCCGCCGCTCTCCTCCGGCTGCCTGGCCGGGATCACCCGCGCCCTGGCCGTGGAGTGGACCGGGGCGCAGGAGACGGAGCTGCCGCTGGACGTCCTGGACCGGGCCGAGGAGATCTTCCTGACCTCCACCCTGCGCGATGTGCAGGCCGTGCACCGGGTGGACGGCCGCACGCTGTCCTCGGTGCCGGGGCCGGTGACCGCCAAGGCCATGCGGATCTTCGAGGAGCGCGCCGCCGCCGATCCGGATCCGCAGGCGCCCTGATGCCGTGGCTTCTGTCTGGTCGGAGATGCCCGTAAACCCTGTGAAACGTGGTGACGGCGGGCCGCCGGACAGGTAGAACACCCCTGATGACCACCACTCTGCGGCCGTCCGGGCCGCTCCAGCGGGACGACCGGGGCGCCCGGTCACGAACCTACGACGTGTGCGTGAACAGCAGACGCGTCGGCAGCATCGAGCTGGGCACCCATCCGTCGCTCGGGCCTGCGGCGGGGGTCCTGCGCTCTCTGGCGATCGACGCGGGCGACCGACACCGCGGGCGGGCCACGGTCGCGGCGCTCGCGGCGGAGGAGGTGCTGCGTGACTGGGGCTGCACTCGGATCAGCGCCTCGATCCCGGTGGGGGCGACGGCCGCGCTGCGGCTCGCGACGGCGCTCGGATACGTCGAGCAGGACCGCATCATGCTCAAGGAGCTGACCGCCGAGCCCCTGCCCGGGCTGCCCGGGGGTGCCGAGTGGCGGCCCATGGACGAGGCGGAGTTCCGCGACTGGTCGGCCGCGGAAACCGAGCACTACGCGCAGACCATGGTCGGCCTCGGCCTGCCGACCGAGCAGGCCCGCGCACGTTCCGTGGCCGACCAGCGCGAGTTGCTCCCCGACGGGCTCGCCACCCCCAGGACCTGGTTCAGGGTGCTGGAGGCGGAGGGCTGTGTGGTGGGGCACGTCTGGGTGGGCGAGCGTGAGGTGCGCCCGGGAGAGCGGGGGGCCTACGTGTACGACATCAGGGTCGCCGAGCGCCACCGCGGGCAGGGCCATGGGCGCACCCTGATGCTGCTGGCGGAGCGGATCGCCCGGACGGAAGCCGGGGCGGGCCTGCTCGGACTGCGTGTCCTCGCGGGCAACACCCCGGCGCTGCGCCTCTATGAGTCGCTCGGCTACCGGGCGACCCGCATCAACGTGGGCAAGCGGCTGTTTTAGGAGCCGTAGGAGTTCGGGAAGAGGTCCTGCTCCGCGAGGAGCCGGTCGGTGATCTCCTCGATGCGCGCGCGCAGCCCCTCCTGGCTCTTGCCGCCGTCCAGCCGCTCGCCGCCGATGACATAGGTGGGGGTGCCCGTGACGCCGATGGCCTTGCCCTCGGCCTGGTCGGCGTCGACGATCAGGATGTGCCGTCCGTCGACGAGGGCGGTGTCGAACTCCTCGGCGTCCAGACCCAGTTCACGAGCCACGTCGACGAGCAGCGGCTCGCCCTGGGTGTCCAGCTCGTCGACCCGGCCGAGGACAGCGGCCACGTACTCCCAGCCCCGGCCCTGGACCGTGGCCTCCTCCGCTGCCTGCGCGGCGGCGAAGGCGTGCTTGTGCTTCTCCAGCGGGAAGTGGCGCAGACGCGGCTCCAGCCGGTCTCCGTAGCGCTCCCGGAGGGCGTGGAGGTCGGTGAGGGCGGTGCGGCAGTCGGGGCACTGCAACTCGCACCAGACGTCCAGGACGATCGGCGGTGAGGAGGTCTCGCTCATGCGCACAGTCTCCCAGCCGTGCCTGACGCATCCCAACCGGTACCGGCCTGGGGCCGGGGTATCCCGGAGATCTCCCTGACATGCGCCCGGATCATGGCCCGTACCGGTCGCGGCGGTGCAGGATGGGAGGAGAGCGGGAAGGAGAAGGGGGAGAGGAAGGCGCGACAGAGGGCGCGCACCACTGCTTCGCTGGCCATGGAGGACGGGATGCTTGCCGAGACCATTTGTTCCGCGGCTGCCGCGGCCGGGCTGGGCATCGCCGCGGTCACGGCGTACCGCAAGCGCTATCTGACCGCGGCCCGTATAGCCGCGTATGCGCTCGTGCCCCTGGGGCTTGTGCTGACGGGCGCGGTGGGGTGGCTGGCCGGTACGGCGTTCAGCCCCGTGGCCTGGTTGGGCGTCGGGCTCCTGGGCTTGTCCTGGGTGCTCTTCTCGACGACCCGCAGGATGGAGCGCCGTGCGCTGGAGAAGCAGGCGCAGGAGGATCCGGCGATACCGGGGTCAGAGACCGCCGGCAAGCAGTCCGGGCAGATCAGCCCGGGTAGGCGGGGCAAACCGGTCAAGCGGAGCAAGCAGTCCACGACGGGTGCCGCAGCCGGTGGGGACGACTTCAGTGATGTCGAGGCGATCCTCAAGAAGCACGGCATCTGATCCGCGGCCTCCGGCCGCAGTGGTGTGAAACGCCACGGGATCCGGTGAACTCGCCGCACCAAAGGGCGTGTTGCCCGATCACCGCGCTCCGGGCTGCGTCATCATCGCCCCGAGATGCTCGATACCCCCGCGGGTCAGACCCCCGCCTCAACCCCCGCCGACGAGCCGCGTGGCTGCCTCTTCGCGCTGTCCCAGCCGCCGCTGATGATCTTCCTCGCGGTGATCGGCTGCCTACTTCTCATGGCCGCGATCCATGATCTGTTCCTGCTGTGAGGGTGGTGGTCAGCCGGCCGCTTCCTTGCGGCGCGCACGGTACGCGGCGACATGCAGTCGATTGCCGCAGGTGCGGCTGTCGCAGTAGCGGCGTGAGCGGTTGCGGGAGAGGTCGACGAAGGCGTTTCCGCAGTCCGGCGCCTCGCAGCGGCGGAGCCGCTCCTGCTCGCCGGAGACCACGATGAAGGCGAGGGCCATTCCGCAGTCGGCCGCGAGGTGGTCGGCGACCGACGCGCCGGGTGCGAAGTAGTGGACGTGCCAGTCGTAGCCGTCGTGGTCGGTGAGCTGCGGCGTGGTGCCCGCCGCGGCGACGAGCTGGTTGATGAGTTCGGCTGCGGAGCGCGGGTCCGGAGTGGCGAAGACCTCGGCGAAGCGGGTGCGTACCGCGTGCACCGCCGCGAGGTCGGTATCGGTCAGAACGCCCACGTCACTGACCTTGTGGCTTCGTACGAAGTCGTACAGCGATGGGATGTCCTTGAGCTCGTCGCTCCCCGCGCGCTCGGGCGCGGTGTTCACCAGATCGACGACGGTGTCGAGGGCGCTGCGGGTGTCGTGGGGGATCAGCACGATTCGCTCCCTGGCTGCTGCGGGCGGGTGCCCGCCGAATTGCGCTGACTCTAGCGTCTCGCCAAAACACGCGACGGCGCCGTCACCGCGGGATGCGGTGACGGCGCCATCGCCTGCTGCGCGCCCTACGCGCCCTCCGTGCGGTGCCGTCTCCCCGAGTCGGACGGCGCCGTGCGGTTCCCGGCCAGGTTCAGCTCTCGGCCAGGATGTGCGAGAGCTCGGTGTCAAGATCGAAATGGCGGTGCTCGGTGCCCGGTGGCACCGCTGCGTCGGTGCGCTTCAGGAAGGACTCCAGAGCCCGCGCAGGCGCTTCGAGGAGGGCTTCGCCCTCCGGGGAGCTCAGCGCGATGCAGACGACGCCCTGGCCGTGACTGCGCGACGGCCAGACTCGGACGTCACCGGTGCCGGTGGGCCGGTGCAGGCCCTCGGCGAGGAGATCGCGGGCGAACACCCATTCGACCGTCTCCTCGGCTCCGGTGTGGAAGGTGGCGTGCACGGCATAAGGATCGGCCGTGTCATACCGCAGGCCCGCGGGTACAGGCAGTGAGGACTCGCTCGATACAACGAGGCGCAGGTGCAGCTCGCAGCTGACCGTGGTGTTCATAAGCGCCAGGGCCTTTCGCTCAGTGTGCGCTCGGGGATTCGCACGTCGGCGAAATCGACATGCCACCTACGGTGCCGTTGTAAACCCCTCTGTCCGTTTTGTGATCCTCCGGGTACCCCGTACGGAGGAGTGTGATGTCCGACTCTGTGGTCATTCCCGCAGGGGCTCCCGTCAGGTACTTTGGGCTTCATGAATGCGGAGAGTGACGAGCGGGCGAAGGGTGGCGCGGCTCTGGCCCCCGGACCCGTCACGGGGGATGCGGCCGAGGGTGCGGTGGGTGCTGAGCGGGCTGCCGAGCAGCCCCTGGGATCCAGGGCGCCGGAATTCGTGAAGGCGCGCCGGACGCTGCATCTCAGCTGGCAGGTCGGCGTGTTCATTCTGGGTCTCGCCGTCGTTGTGGCGGGCGTGATCATGCTGCCCCTGCCGGGCCCTGGCTGGCTGGTGATCTTCGGCGGCATGGCCATCTGGGCGACCGAGTTCGTCTGGGCGCAGCTGGTGCTGCGCTGGACGAAACGCAAGGTGACAGAGGCCGCACAGCGGGCCCTCGACCCCAAGGTGCGCAGGCGGAACATCATCCTCACGTCCGTCGGCCTGGTGATCATCGGCGTGTTGGCCGGCATCTACCTCTGGAAGTTCGGGCTCGCCATGCCCTGGAAGATCGATGAGTAGCGACGAACCGTGACTCACGGTGACGGAGGTGTCGGCGGGTGACCGCGCGATGATCGTCGCGATGGTCATGGAGTGCCGCTGACATGGGGTAACGTTTGCGGTGCGCCCGGGCGATTAGCTCAGTGGGAGAGCGCTTCGTTCACACCGAAGAGGTCACTGGTTCGAACCCAGTATCGCCCACCACCCGGACCGAAGGCCCCGGAGACAGCCGTCTCCGGGGCCTTCGGAATTTCACCCGTTCGGCTCAGCTCTCGGGCGACCGGGACAGGCTCCCCTCAGCGCATCCGGCTCAGCGTCTCGCGCAGCCTGCGCGCATCGTGCAGCCGCCGCTCGTATGTCGCCCCGACCGCGAGGAGCAGCAGCCCAGCGACAGCGGGTGGCAGCCAGCGGGGCAGGGCCCCGACGACCTGGACGACATAAGGGGCGAGCTCATGCAGCGCGTCCAGCCCCAGAGCCAGCCCGCCGAGCACCATCGGCGCCTGGAGGCGAAGCCGGGCACCGGCGAGCGTGAGCGCCAGCGCGGCCACACCGAGGAGCAGCGGTCGCAGCCAGTGCACGTCGCCCCAGGCCGCGATCAGACTCGGCACCAGTGTCGCGGCCAGCCCGGCACCGTACGCCGTCCACGACGACGCCTCCGGGTCGCGGCGCCGCCGCAGCAGACCCACGGCGAGCGCCGGAACGGTCACGGGGATCGTGTACGCCTCCGGCGCCGACACGTCGGAAGCGGCCAGACGTACCCAGGTGGCCACCACGAACAGCACGACGGCGGCGTACCCGGCGAACGGGCGCCGGTCGGCCCGCAGCGCCGTACCCGCGGCGATGACACCCGCGAGGGCCAGCGCCAGCGCCAGGGTCGGCGCGTGCGGCACCGCGAGACCGAGCGCGACCAGACCGGCCGCGGCCCCCGTGAGCTCTACGGGAAGCGCCACAGGGTGAGGGCGCAGCCGGGCCGCGAGCAGCGCGGTGGCGGCCGGTACCGCGAGCAGAGCGAGACCGGCCTGACGGGCGGGCAGCCCTGCGGACGCCGCCGTCGCACCGACGAGCCCCGCACCCCACACCACGGCGGCGCACGCGGTCACGGCGGCCGGGGCGACCCCACGGCTCGCCACCGCCGCCACGGCGGACACCACGCCGAGCACCGCGAGCACGGTGAAGGTCGCCGGGCGGGAGGCCAGGCTCAGCGCGGCCACACTCAGCGCCCCGGCCACGGCGCAGACGAGCCCGGTCAGCGCGAGCGGGCCCCCGGCCCGGGGCGGGGCTGCCGCCTCCGTGGCCGGGCGGCCAGCGACCGGCACGACACCGGCACGCCCGGCCCCGAACGAGCCGCGATCGGCCAGGACGGCCACCGTGAGCATCGCCGTCACCAGCAGCACCCGGAGAGCCAGCGTGCCCCCATAAGGCAGGGAGGGGTGGGCGGTCAGGGCGAACCCGGCGCAGCACGTCAGGACGAGGGCAGCGCAGGTCACGGCGGCGCGGGGGAGCGGGAGGGCCGGAAGCAGGCGGGGCGCCGCCCAGAGGACCACCGCGACCATGACCAGGATCGGCAGTGCCGTGGACAGGCCGGGCAGGGCCGTCTCAGAGGTAGGGGCGCCGGACCAGACCGAGCCGATACCGGACAGCGGACGTGCCGCCGTGAGGAGCGCGAACGGCAACGCCAGGACCGTGGCCATGGCATGTACCAGACCCGACGCGACGCAGAAGCCGGTACGCACACCGCGCGGCACCGGTATCCGTACGACAGCCAGCAGGGCCACCGCACACAGCAGGAAGCCGGGCACCACCCAGGAAGCGGGCACCATGGTCCGCACCACACCACCTGCGGCCGCCACCCCGGCGAGACCCGCCACCGCGGCCGTCACCGGGGCCGTCGACGGCTCCCGCCACGCGGCGCCGAGAGCCAGGCCGCCGGCCGCGAGCAGCAGCAGCCCCGGTTCCAGCGCGAGCGCCGGGGAGTCCGCCATCAACGACAGCCAGCCCGCCGCCAGCAGTGACCACCCACCGGTCAGTACGGCGCCGGTGGCCGCTGTCGCGCGCACGGCCACCGGCTTCGCCATGAGTGCGAGGGCGACATCGAACGCAGCCGTGGCCAGCGTCGCCCACACCGTCGCCGCCAGGCTCGCGTCCGTCCCCAGCGCCCAGAGCGGCAGCGGGAGTTGCGCGGCCACCACGGCCACCGGCAGCGGGGTGCGCAGCCTGCGCAGCAGCAGCCCGTAACCCGACCACACCGCGGCGAGCACACCGGCGGCGACGGCCGCATACCGCACGGCATCCGTGTCCGGCAGCGCGGCGCGGCGCAGGGCGTACGCGTCGAGCACCGTCAGCACCAGCCCCAGCACCGCGACCGCCTCGGCGGTCGCCGTGAGCCCGCGCCGCAGAAGCAGGACCGGCGTCGCCAGTGCCGCCGCCGTCACCAGGCCCAGCACCACGGACCGTCCGCCGATACCGAGATGCCCCCAGCTGACCACGGTGAACGCGATCGCGGCGATCGTCAGCAGGATTCCGCCCAGCGTGAGCAGCACGTTCTGGGCGCTCGGCCCGGACGCCGGTGCGGCCCAGGGCGCCGGTTCCGCGGGCCACGCCGGTCCGTGCGCACCCGCCTGGCCCGCGCCGAGAGTCCCGAGCGCCTGGAGGGTGTGCACCAGCCAGGCCCTTCGGTTCAGCAACTGGGCCCTTCGTGCATCGAGTTGGGCGAGCTCGCCGTCGATGAGCCGCAGCTCGTCGGCGGGCGGCAGTGCGTTATTCATGGGGGGAGTGTGGTCCCGGGCACATCCGGCCGGTATGCGCGTACGTACTCAGATCACCTGTGAGTACGTACATGCAGGGCGCGCGTCCGGCGCACACTCGGGTTATGGACTGGCATCACTACCGCTTCCGAAGCCGCTGGCAGCTCCCGGCACCGCCCGCGCGCGTCTACGACGTGCTGGAGCAGGCCGAGAACTACCCCCGGTGGTGGCCCCAGGTCCGTGAGGCCATCCCACTCGACGACCGGTCCTACACGGCCCGCTTCCGCTCGTTCCTGCCCTACGACCTCGTGGTCACCGTCAGCAGCAGCCGGAGGGATCCCGAAGCGGGTGTCCTGGAGGCGCGGCTGGAGGGAGACCTCGTCGGCTGGGCCCGCTGGATCCTCGCGCCGGGCGTGGGCGGCGGCACCCGCCTCCGCTACGACCAGGAAGTGGTGGTGCACCGCCCGCTGATGCGGCGCCTCGCACTGATCGGGCGACCGGCCTTCCGGGTCAATCACGCGGCGATGATGCGCGCGGGGCGCCGTGGGCTCACCGCGTATCTGGTGCGGGACGCGGAAGGGGTTTGAAGGGAACCCGCCGCTACCTGTATGGTTCGGTGCGTTCCCGGGCGATTAGCTCAGTGGGAGAGCGCTTCGTTCACACCGAAGAGGTCACTGGTTCGAACCCAGTATCGCCCACCGGGAGAGGCCGGTCCGTCAAATGACGGACCGGCCTCTGTGCGTTTCTGTGCAATCCGGCTTCACCGCATTCCGGAACTCACGCCGCCTGCGCCGGCATCTCGGGACGCAGCGGCCAGGCCGGATCCACCGCCTCCTCCGATCCGTTGCGCGCGAACCACGCCTGGAGGCCCCGGGCCTGCGCGGCGTGCCACACCGCCTGAAGCGTGTGCAGCTCCGCGGGCGACAAGCGCTCCAGACGCCCGGCGAACCGCCGTCCCAGAGCCCGTATGACCTCCAGCGCCGCGGTCGCGTCGGCTGCCGCGTCATGCGCTCCTTCCAGCGCGACACCGTAGTGGGCACACAGATCGGTGAGCGTGCGCCGGCCCTTGCGATAGCGGTCCAGATGCTTGTCCAGGACCCGGGGGTCCAGGACGCACATCGACACATGCTCCAGGTAGTGCGCCAGCGACGAGGCACGGTGCCGCCGCAGTTCGCGGTCCAGCAGTGTCAGGTCGAACGGCGCGTTCATCACGACGAGCGGCCTGCCCGCCGCACACTGCTCGGCCAGCGCCCGGCCTATCTCCTCCATGACCGGAGCGGGCCAGCGGCCGTTGTGCTGGAGGTGCTCCTCGGTCAGACCGTGCACGGCGATGGCCTCCGCCGGTACCGGAATGCCCGGATTGACCAACCAGGCGGTGACACGCGCACGTCCACCCGCCGAATCCTGGACGACCAGCGCCGCGGAGACTATCCGGTCTCCATCGACGTCCACGCCCGTTGTCTCGGTGTCAAATGCGGCCAGGGGCCCCTCAAACCATTGCGTCATCCCCGAACTCCTCGCCCAAGCCGGGCAGATGGCGTGATCCCCTGCCCGAACCGGTGATACCCGCCCTGTTTGCGCGGTACGCAGGTGGGTGACAACACAGATGGCGGGACAGGGATCTGACATCCCGTCGCGGACTCGGGCGAGTGATCCGAAGTGGGTCTCCGCTCGCCGAAGGCAGGGGGCGGCGACCGAGCCCCGCAACGAGACAGAATCGGCACAGCCGGGAAGGCAGACGGAGCCATGACGCTCGCGCAGCCGGAACCGGGTGCGCTGCCCGAGCGGACCGCACCGCTGCGCGGAGCACTCGCCACCACCGCCTGCATGGAGACCCTTCAGGTGGGGTATCTCCACGCGGTGGCGGCAGCCGCGGGCTGCTCGCTGTCCCAGCCGTTCCCCGACAACGGGATCGACTGGCATGTAAGCCACAGCGCTCCCGGACACACCGTCGACGACGAAGTCACCATCAAGGTCCAGCTCAAGGCGACCTACCAACTGGCGCCGCACCCGCCGGGTCCGGCGTTCTCGTTCACGCTCGACAACGCGCACCTGGTGAAGCTGGCCCGGACACCGGTGTCCGTACACAAGATCCTTGTCGTGATGATCGTGCCGAGGACCCGGGAGGAGTGGCTGCGGGCCGGCCACGACCGGCTTGATCTGAGGCACTGCTGCTACTGGACCAATCTGGCCGGCCACCCGGTGACCGGCCGGCGCCGGACCACCGTGCGGATCCCGGTCGCGCGCATCTTCGACGACCGGGCGCTGTGCGAGATCATGACCCGGGTCGGGACGGGAGGGAGACCTTGATGCACCGCCCGATCGGTGAACCACCACCGCCACGGACCAGTTCCCCACCGCACCGCCCGCACCCGCTGCCTCTTCCGCTGCCCGAGGACGTACCGGCCCCCTGGTACGGCGGGGACGGCCCCGACCCGTCGGGCGTCGATCCCGCCGTCCTGGCGGCACTGCTCGACCGGCACGGCTGGCGCAGGCGCGGGGGAGCGGTGGGGCGGTACGCCCGCTGGACCCCGCCCGGTCCGGCGGGCGGGAGCACCAGCCTGCTGGTGCCCGAGAGCCGGGCCTTCCCGGACGCCGACGACCTGCTGAGCGAGGCGCTCACGGCTCTGGCCCGGTCGGCCGCGCCCTCGGCCCGGGAGGTGCTCGTGGGGCTCTCGGTGGCGAGCGACGAGATCCGCTGGTGGCGGGACGTCCCGCAGGACCCGGCCGGGGCGGTGGCCTGGACGGTGCAGGAGCAACTGCGGTCGGCGGCACGGCAACTGCTGCTGGCGGGGGCCCTCGCCGCGCGGAGCCGGGCCGGGTACCACGGGGCGAGGCACCGGCGCCAGGCACTCGCCGCGCTGGAGGGCGTCCTGGTCGGCCCGGCACCGGGCGGACGCGGGCTCACCGCCTTCGTACCGGTGACGGGCGGCCGGTCCGTCACCGTCAGCCTGCACCATGCGCTCGCTGCCACCCGTGAGGCCGTCGACTACCAGCGGGCAACCGGCGGGATGGACGCGTTCGACACGGCGGTCGAGGCGGGCGTGAGCCGGGAGCTCACGGAAGCCGTCGTGGCGCTGGTGCGCGGCACCGAAGGAGCCCGGGTCGCGCTGGCCTGGTCACCCGCGGCGGGAGTGCCGGAAGGCTGCGCGGCCCGCCCCGAACCCATCGAGTTCTCCCCCGGGGACCTGCCCGCCCTGCGTGCGGCCGGCGCCCGCTATCTCCGCGAGGAACCGTCCGTCCCGGTACGGATCACCGGCGCGGTGGTACGGATGCGGCGCTCGGGGACCCGCGGCGAGGGCACCGTGCGGCTGCGGGTGCTCGCGGGGGCCGAGGTCCCCCATGTCCGCGCCGTGCTCGACGAGGAGTCGTACCGGACAGCCGGCCACGCCCATCTGGTGGGACTGCCGATCCGGGTGATCGGCCGCCTCGAAAGCCGCGGCGGCTTCCGGCGCCTGAGCGATGCGACGGGCGTGGTGCCGGTGCAGGTCGATGACGCGGAACGGGACCGGCTGATGAAGGCGCTGCACGAGAACCTCGACTTCTTCGAGGAGGCGTGCGGCTCGGAGGACTGACCGGGGGCAGTTGCGCCGTGCCGCCGGCGCTGTGACGCCCGGCCCGCCAACCGTTTCGCGGGCGGGCTGCTCGGCTCGGTAGCATGGCGTTTCGCGCACGCACCGAATCGGAGCGTGCTCCCCCATCAGGCAGGAGAGACCGGTGTCGGACGTCCGTGTGATCATCCAACGCGATTCCGAGCGGGAAGAGCGCGTGGTGACCACGGGCACGACAGCGGCCGAGCTCTTCGCGGGCGACCGGACCGTCGTCGCCGCACGGGTGGCCGGTGAGCTGAGGGACCTGGCGTACGAGGTCGCGGACGGCGAGGAGATCGAGCCGGTCGGGATCTCCTCCCAGGACGGGCTCAACATCCTGCGCCACTCCACCGCGCATGTGATGGCCCAGGCCGTGCAGGAGTTGTTCCCCGAGGCCAAGCTGGGCATCGGCCCGCCGGTCAGGGACGGCTTCTACTACGACTTCGACGTGGCGAAGCCCTTCACGCCCGAGGATCTCAAGGCCATCGAGAAGAAGATGCAGGAGATCCAGAAGCGCGGCCAGCGCTTCTCGCGGCGGGTCGTCACCGACGAGGCCGCCCGCGACGAGCTCGCGGACGAGCCGTACAAGCTGGAACTCATCGGCCTCAAGGGCTCGGCGTCGAGCGACGACGGCGCCGATGTCGAGGTGGGCGGCGGCGAGCTGACCATCTACGACAACCTGGACGCCAAGACCGGTGAGCTGTGCTGGAAGGACCTCTGCCGCGGTCCCCACCTGCCGACCACCCGCAACATCCCGGCGTTCAAGCTGATGCGCAACGCCGCGGCCTACTGGCGCGGCAGCGAGAAGAACCCGATGCTCCAGCGCATCTACGGCACCGCCTGGCCGTCCAAGGACGAGCTCAAGGCGCACCTCGACTTCCTTGCCGAGGCCGAGAAGCGCGACCACCGCAGGCTCGGCTCCGAGCTGGACCTCTTCTCGATCCCGGACGAGATCGGCTCCGGCCTCGCCGTCTTCCACCCCAAGGGCGGCGTCATCCGCCGGGCCATGGAGGACTACTCGCGGCGCCGGCACGAGGAGGCGGGCTACGAGTTCGTCTACACCCCGCACGCCACCAAGGGGAAGCTGTTCGAGAAGAGCGGCCACCTGGACTGGTACGCCGAGGGCATGTACCCCCCCATGCAGCTCGACGAGGGCGTGGACTACTACCTCAAGCCCATGAACTGCCCGATGCACAACCTGATCTTCGATGCCCGGGGCCGGTCCTACCGTGAACTGCCTCTGCGTCTCTTCGAGTTCGGGACGGTGTACCGGTACGAGAAGTCCGGTGTCGTGCACGGTCTCACCCGGGCCCGCGGCTTCACCCAGGACGACGCGCACATCTACTGCACCAAGGAGCAGATGGCGGACGAGCTCGACTCGCTGCTGACCTTCGTGCTCGACCTGCTGCGCGACTACGGTCTGACCGACTTCTACCTGGAGCTGTCCACCAAGGACCCGGAGAAGTTCGTCGGCTCCGACGAGGTCTGGGAAGAGGCCACCGAGGTGCTGCGCAAGGCCGCCGAGAAGCAGGGACTGCCGCTGGTCCCCGACCCGGGCGGCGCCGCCTTCTACGGCCCGAAGATCTCGGTCCAGGTCAAGGACGCGATCGGCCGCACCTGGCAGATGTCGACCATCCAGGTCGACTTCAACCTGCCGGAGCGCTTCGACCTCGAGTACACCGGCCCCGACGGCACCAAGCAGCGACCGGTCATGATCCACCGCGCCCTGTTCGGCTCCATCGAGCGCTTCTTCGCGGTGCTGCTCGAGCACTACGCGGGCGCCTTCCCGGCGTGGCTGGCGCCGGTACAGGCGGCGGGCATCCCGGTCGGCGACACCCACGTCCCGTACCTCCAGGACTTCGCCGCGGATGCCCGGAAGCGTGGGCTGCGGGTCGAGGTGGACGCGTCCTCGGACCGGATGCAGAAGAAGATCAGGAACTGGCAGAAGCAGAAGGTTCCGTTCATGATCATCGTCGGTGACGACGACATGAACGCGGGGACGGTGTCGTTCCGCTACCGCGACGGTTCGCAGGAGAACGGCATCCCCCGGGAAGAGGCGCTGGCGAAGCTCGCCGACGTGGTGGAGCGCCGGGTACAGGTCTGAGCCGTCCCCGCCGCAGCGTTCAGAGAGAGGACCCCGGAGGACGTCCGTCCTCCGGGGGCCTCCTCTCGTCCTCCCTGGTGAAGATCTGCACCAGCCAGGACGAGAACGAGCCCGTCACCGCGCCCAGCAGGGCCAGGCCGCAGATCATCATCCCCACCGCGATCAGCCGCCCTCGCTGGGTCACGGGCGTGACGTCGCCGTAGCCGACGGTGGTCAGCGTCTCGGAGGCCCACCACAGGGCGTCCCCGAATGTACGGATCGACGCCCCCGGCGCGTTGTGCTCCGCCTGGTAGACGGTGAGCGCTCCGGCATAGCCCAGCAGGACGGCTCCCGTCCCCGCGTAGGAGATGACCCGTGCGTGGAGGCTCAGCTTCGGTGTCTCCCGTCTGCTCTGCACCGCGGTGTAGACCTTGAGCAGCCGCAGCGGGCGCAGCAGCGGAAGGATCAGGACCAGGGTGTCCAGCCAGTGCGTCCGCAGGAAGCGGCGGGGCCGCTGACCGCTCAGCCGCAGCCGCACCACGTAGTCCGCCGCGAAGACCGCCCACATCAGGAGCGCGACCGCGAGGGCGATGTCACGCCAGGCCCGTTCCGACTCCGGGGCCAGTGCGATTACCGAGTAAGCCGCCAGGAAGACCAGCGAGGCCCAGAACAGCGGCAGCTCAACCCGCTGCTCCCAGCGCTGGAGCGGGGTGAGCGCGTCATCGACGTCCATCGGCCCAGCATCGCCCGGAGTCCGCCAGGGTCCGCCCCGGCGACACGCTCCGAACGGTCGAAGTCATATGCTGCACCACATGACGAGTGAGCCGGAGCAGCAGATCGGAGTCGGGATCCAGGACGCCTTCCAGCGTCTGTGGACCCCCCACCGGATGGCGTACATCCAGGGGGAGAACAAGCCGACCGGGCCGGGAGCCGGGGACGGCTGCCCCTTCTGCTCGATTCCCTCGAAGTCCGACGAGGACGGACTCGTCATCGCGCGCGGCGCGAGCGTGTACGCGGTGCTCAATCTGTACCCGTACAACGGCGGGCACCTGATGGTGGTGCCCTACCGGCATGTCGCCGACTACACGGACCTGGACGAGGCGGAGACCGCCGAGCTCGCCGCGTTCACCAAGCGGGCGATGACGGCGCTGCGTACGGCCTCCGGGGCGCACGGTTTCAACATCGGGATGAACCAGGGCTCGGTGGCGGGTGCCGGTATCGCCGCCCATCTCCACCAGCACCTCGTGCCCCGCTGGGGCGGCGACACCAACTTCATGCCCGTGGTCGGGCACACCAAGGTGCTGCCCCAACTCCTCGCCGACACAAGGAAGATGCTGGCGGAGGCCTGGCCGCAGGGATGACCTGGAACGGGCGCCCCCTGTCTTGCGGGCGGCACCCCGGCCTATGCGGTGGTTCTACGCGTCGTAGACATCGGCCTTGCGCGGCATCGGGTCCTGGATCATTCCGCTCACGATCAGGGACCGGTTGCTGAAGCGCTCGGTGTCCACCCCGTTCTCCTCCAGCACCCTCATCGCGGCGGCATGCGTCACCCGCAGCACGGGGGTGGCCGCGCGCATGGCGTCGTCCGCCATGAACCGGTGCCGCCAGGGCTTGTCCGCCCAGGCGTGCCGCAGCCCGAAGGGCTCCGGCAGGACCAGTTTCCCGCCGAGGAAGTCCAGCAGCGGCGGGTACCAGGTGAACGGTGCCCTGACCATCAGCCGCACCACCTCGGGCGTCTCCACCACCGGTATCGTCCGTGTCTCGGTCTCCCAGAACCGCACGGTCTTCGGGACCTCCACGGTCTTCGGCGCCGGTTTGGACGTGAACAGGGAGTGGACCGGACCGAGCGCATGGCCGGTCACCTCGATGCGCAGGGTCTCGTACAGCACGGTCACCGTGATCATCATGGTGATCACCAACTGGCCGTCCCACAGCGTGAACTGCACCCCCAGGTAGTGTCGGTTGCCGCTGCCGAACTGCTGGTGGTCGCACATGCGCTGTATCTCGTGGCGCCTGACCTGGTACCTGTTGTCCACGTCCTGGCCCTCGGGCCTGGCCACCTCCGCCGCGTTCTCCCCGACCGGCACCACGACCCAGTGCTTCACCGAAGGGGCGGGGAAGCCGCCCGTGTGCAGCGGGCCGCGCTGGAGCAGGGTGAGCTGGTCGTGGATCACCTTGATGACGTCCCAGCTGCGGAACTGGTGGAACTCCTTGGCCGGTGCCTTCGCCACCAGCTCCTCCGCGAGCTGCCAGCTGCCCCAGCGGGTGCCCATGCCCAGTATCCCCTTGGGGCCGGCGTAGAACACCGAGTTGGCGTGCTGCTCCGCCGTGAGCAGCTCCAGTCCCTGGCGCAGCTGCTCGGCCGCGGTCTCGTTCGGGTGGCCGGGCACCGCCTCGGGGACCTTCGCGCCGATTCCGCCGCCGGACAGCAGGCTGTCCCAGCGCTCGCGCATGTCCGTGGCAGTGGCCAGGCAGATCCGCTTCGCCAGCCACCAGCCGATCACCGGGGCGACGAGCATGGCACGCAGGTAGGCGCCCAGGAAGCCGGTGAACGGCAGCTTCAGCAGGAAGATCACCCCCAGCAGGGCGATCGCGGCCATCAGCGCCCCGCCCAGTGCCCCCATCCGCTTGTTCTGCGCCCCGGCGACCATCCGCCGCAGCGCGAACACGGCTATCCACAGCAGCATCCCGGGCAGGAACAGCAGCCCGAACACCGCCATGATCGCGGTGAGCTTGGCGTCCCGCTGCCTGCGGATCCCGTTCGCGGCGAGCGCGTGCTCGACCACTGTCTGGGGCTCGGTGCCGAAGGACTGGATCAGGGGCTTGCGCCCGCCCCCGAGCAGCCGCACCTGGACGGCCCGGGAGAAGGCCTCGCCCAGACTCGGCTCGAACAGCTTGATCTTGGGCTTGGTCACCTTGGACTCGTGCCACTCGCTGTTGGCCTTGAGTATCTCGTCGACCTTGCCGTCCCGGTAGGCAGCCGACGCGAGCGCGTGTGTCGCCGCCGTCTGCCCGGCCGCACCCTGGAGCGGGACCTGTGCCCCGGGAGAGAAATCGAATGCCTGCTCCGCCACCGCACCGCCCCCATCGCCGCATTCGCGGTAGTCGCCGAAATCCTCCGGCACCGCGACCTGTTCCCCGCTACCGCACCCCGCACACCTTCTGAACTGGGCACCCCAGCGTATCGAGGACGCGCTGTGTCCGCCTCATCACCATGAAATACCGCCCGCCGCAAGGGGGTACGGCGGGCGGCATGCACAACTCCTAGGCAGCCTCGGCCTGTTCCCTGATCTTGCCCGCCAACTGCGGTGGCATCGCCTCATGTCGGGCGTACGAGCGGTCGAATCGGCCGGTGCCGTGCGAGATCGACCGCAGGTCGACCGCGTACCTCCCGATCTCGATTTCCGGTACCTCAGCTCGTACGAACGTCCTTCCCTGGCCCGCCTGTTCGGTGCCGACCACCCGCCCCCTGCGGCCCGACAGATCGCTCATGACCGCACCCACGTACTCGTCAGGCACCATCACCTGCACCTCGGCCACGGGCTCCAGCAGATGGATCCGTGTCGCAGTCGCCGCCTCGCGCAGCGCCAGCGCACCCGCCGTCTGGAACGCGGCGTCGGACGAGTCCACCGAGTGGGCCTTGCCGTCCAGCAGCGTCACCCGCACATCCACCAGGGGATAGCCGGCGGCGACACCCTTCGCCGCCTGCGCCCTGATGCCCTTCTCCACGGACGGGATGAACTGCCGCGGCACCGCGCCGCCCACGACCTTGTCCACGAACTCGATGCCCGAGCCGGCGGGCAGCGGCTCGACCTCGATCTCGCAGATCGCGTACTGGCCGTGCCCACCGGACTGCTTCACATGGCGGCCCCGCCCTGCCGACCGCTCACCGAACGTCTCCCGCAGCGACACCTTGTGCGGTACCACGTCCACCTGGACCCCGTACCGGTTCCGCAACCGTTCCAGCGCCACGTCCATATGGGCCTCGCCCAGACACCACAGCACCACCTGGTGCGTGTCCTGGTTCTGTTCGAGGCGCATCGTCGGATCCTCGGCGACCAGCCGGGAGAGACCCTGTGACAGCCGGTCCTCGTCCGCCTTGCTGTGCGCCTCGATGGCCAGCGGCAGCAACGGGTCCGGCATCGCCCACGGCTCCATCAGCAGCGGATCGTCCTTGGACGAGAGCGTGTCGCCCGTCTCCGCCCGCGACAGCTTGGCGACACAGGCCAGATCGCCCGCGATACACGCCCCCATGGTGCGCTGCTGTTTGCCGAACGGTGAGGTGAGCGCCCCCACGCGCTCGTCCACGTCATGGTCCTCATGACCGCGGTCCGTCAGGCCGTGCCCGGAGACATGCACGGTCTCGTCCGGGCGCAGCGTCCCCGAGAACACCCGCACCAGCGACAGCCGCCCGACGTAGGGGTCCGAGGCGGTCCTGACGACCTCCGCGACCAGCGGCCCGTCGGGGTCACAGCTGATCGCCGGACGCGGCGCTCCCTCCGGTGTGGTGACCGCCGGCGCCTCCCGCTCGAGCGGGGTCGGGAAGCCGCCCGTGATCAGCTCCAGAAGTTCGATGGTGCCGAGGCCCTGCTTCCCGCCGTCCGCGGCGGGCGCCGCGAACAGCACCGGGTGGAAGACGCCCCGGGCGACGGCCTTCTCCAGATCGTCGATCAGCGTCTTGAGGTCGATCTCCTCGCCGCCCAGATAGCGGTCCATGAGGGTCTCGTCCTCGCTCTCCGCGATGATCCCCTCGATGAGCCGGTTCCGTGACTCCTCGATGAGCGGAAGCTGATCCTGTGCCGGTGTCTGCTCCGCGCGCCCGCCGCCCGAGTAGTCGAACAGCTTCTGCGTCAGCAGCCCTATCAGCCCGGTCACCGGAGCGTGCCCGTCGGCGGCCTCGGGGCCGTACAGGGGCAGATAGAGCGGCAGTACGGCGTCGGGGTCGTCGCCGCCGAAGATCTGCCCGCAGATCCGGGTGAGGTCGTCATAGCCGGTGCGGGCCGTGTCCAGGTGGGTGACCACGATGGCCCGTGGCATGCCCACCGCCGCGCACTCCTCCCAGACCATCCGGGTGGAAGCGGCCACGGCGTCGGCCTCCTGGGCAGCGGAGACAACGAAAAGGGCCGCGTCCGCGGCTCGCAGACCGGCCCTGAGCTCCCCGACGAAGTCGGCATATCCGGGGGTGTCCAGCAGATTGACCTTGTACCCGCCCCATTCGACCGGGATGAGGCTGAGCTGTACGGAGCGCTGCTGGCGGTGTTCGATCTCGTCGTAGTCCGAGACCGTCCCGCCGTCCTCGACCCGGCCCGCCCTGTTGACCGCTCCGGCGGTCAGAGCGAGGGCCTCGACCAGTGTGGTCTTGCCTGAGCCGCTGTGGCCGACCAGCACCACATTCCGTACGGATGAGGGCCGGTCGGCCGTCGTAGCCCTGCCGGCGGCTCCGGGGTGTGCGTTTGCCTTGTCGCCCATGATTCGTTCCTCCCGACTGCGTGCACGGTGAGGTGAGGGCGCGGACCCGGGGGCGCCGTGTCGGGGAGACCCCCGGCCGGAACGAGTCGCTCGCTCCGGCACATGCCCGCGGTGGTCTTTCGAGCTTTCCACTCCCTTCACGGTGCGTCCATACGTCGTACGTGACCGGGGGAGTCCGCTCGCCCGCGGCCGGCTTGACTACGATGGGCCCGCCGGTGGCCATTGGGGCCGCACGGCCCCACAGAACCCCGGGACGGCCATGCTGAACAAGTACGCGCGTGCGTTCTTCACGCGTGTCCTCACACCGTTCGCCGCGTTTCTGCTCCGCAGGGGGGTGAGCCCCGACGCGGTCACGCTCATCGGCACGGCCGGAGTGATGGTGGGGGCGCTGGCGTTCTTCCCGCGCGGAGAGTTCTTCTGGGGCACGATCATCATCACCCTGTTCGTCTTCTCGGACCTCGTCGACGGGAACATGGCCCGCCAGGCCGGCATCTCCAGCCGCTGGGGCGCCTTCCTCGACTCGACGCTGGACCGGGTGGCGGACGGGGCGATCTTCGGCGGATTCGCCCTCTGGTACGCGGGCAAGGGCGACGACAACATGATGTGCGCCGTCGCCATCTTCTGCCTGGCCAGCGGGCAGGTCGTCTCGTACACCAAGGCGCGGGGCGAGTCCATCGGCCTGCCGGTCGCCGTGAACGGGCTGGTCGAACGTGCCGAGCGGCTGGTCATCTCGCTGGTCGCGGCCGGTCTCGCCGGGCTGCACGGCTTCGGTGTGCCCGGTATCCAGATCCTCCTGCCGATCGCGCTGTGGATCGTGGCGGTGGGCTCCCTGGTTACCCTGGGGCAGCGGGTGGTGACGGTACGTCGTGAGGCGGCCGAGGCGGATGCCGGGGCGTCATCAGAGGGGAGTGGGGCGGCTTCATGAAGGAACGGCTGACGGACGCGCTGTACGGACTGGGGTGGTCCGCGGTGAAGAAGCTCCCCGAGTCCGCCGCGACGGGACTTGGCCGCACCATCGCCGACACGGCCTGGAAGCGCCGCGGCAAGGGCGTGCTCCGCCTGGAGTCCAACCTGGCCCGGGTCGTCCCGGACGCGGGGCCCGAGCGGCTCGCCGAACTCTCCCAGGCCGGAATGCGCTCCTATATGCGCTACTGGATGGAGTCCTTCCGGCTGCCCACATGGGACCAGGAACGCGTCAGGCGCAGCGTCCACATCAATGAAGTCCACCGGCTGACCGACGGCATCGCATCGGACCGCGGTGTGGTGCTCGCGCTGCCCCACATGGCCAACTACGACCTCGCGGGTGTCTGGGTCACCCGTGCCCTGGACACCCCGTTCACCACGGTCGCCGAACGCCTCAAGCCGGAGAGTCTGTACGACCGGTTCGTCGCCTACCGCGAGTCGCTCGGCATGGAGGTGCTTCCGCATGTCGGCGGCTCCGCGTTCGGCACCCTCGCCCGCCGGCTGCGCGAGGGCGGTCTCGTCTGCCTGGTCGCCGACCGCGACCTCTCCGCCTCGGGTATCGAGGTCAAGTTCTTCGGCGAGACGGCCCGGATGCCGGCCGGGCCGGCGCTGCTCGCCCAGCAGACCGGGGCCCTGCTGCTGCCGGTCACGCTCTGGTATGACGACACCGAGGTCATGCAGGGCCGTGTCCACCCGCCCGTCGACGTACCCGAGACGGGCACCCGGGCCGAGAAGACGTCTGTCATGACACAGGCGCTGGCGGATGCCTACGCCACCGGAATCGCCGAGCACCCGGAGGACTGGCACATGCTCCAGCGTCTGTGGCTCGCGGACCTCGAGGAGCCGAGGGCATGAGGATCGGCATCGTCTGCCCGTACTCCTGGGATGTCCCGGGAGGCGTGCAGTTCCACATCAGGGACCTGGCGGAGCACCTGATCCGGCTGGGGCACCAGGTGTCCGTACTCGCTCCCGCCGACGACGACACCCCGCTGCCCCCGTATGTGGTCTCCGCCGGGCGCGCCGTGCCCGTGCCCTACAACGGCTCGGTGGCCCGGCTCAACTTCGGCTTCCTCTCCGCGGCCCGGGTCCGGCGCTGGCTCCACGACGGCACCTTCGACGTCATCCACATCCACGAACCCGCCTCACCCTCCCTCGGGCTGCTGACCTGCTGGGCGGCGCAGGGGCCGATCGTCGCCACCTTCCACACCTCCAACCCGCGCTCGCGCGCGATGATCGCGGCGTACCCGATCCTCCAGCCCGCGCTGGAGAAGATCAGTGCCCGCATCGCGGTCAGCGAGTACGCCCGGCGGACCCTGGTCGAGCACCTTGGCGGCGACGCCGTCGTCATCCCGAACGGCGTCGACGTGGACTTCTTCGCCACGGCGGAGCCCACGGCCGAGTGGCAGGGCGGGAGCACCTCCGGTGAAGCCGGGGGCGACACCATCGGGTTCATCGGCCGCATCGACGAGCCCCGCAAGGGCCTGCCCGTGCTGATGAAGGCCCTCCCGAAGATCCTCGCGGAGCGGCCGGACACCCGGCTCCTCGTCGCCGGGCGCGGCGACGAGGAGGAGGCCGTGGCCTCCCTCCCGGCGGAGATGCGCTCGCGCGTGGAGTTCCTCGGCATGGTGAGCGACGAGGACAAGGCTCGGCTGCTGCGCAGCGTCGACGTGTACGTCGCACCCAACACGGGCGGCGAGAGCTTCGGGATCATCCTGGTCGAGGCCCTCTCGGCGGGCGCACCTGTGCTGGCCTCCGACCTGGACGCCTTCGTCCAGGTCCTGGACCAGGGTGCCGCGGGTGAACTCTTCGCCAACGAGGACGCGGACGCGCTGGCCGCCGCGGCGGTACGGCTGCTCGGTGACCCGGCCCGCCGGGAGGAGCTCAGCGCGCGGG
The DNA here is from genome assembly GCF_040632375.1 of Streptomyces sp. NPDC019396. Lineage (NCBI taxonomy): Bacteria > Bacillati > Actinomycetota > Actinomycetes > Kitasatosporales > Streptomycetaceae > Streptomyces > Streptomyces sp. NPDC019396. The sequence continues at coordinate 124,416 of NZ_JBEYBS010000018.1, forward strand.
GCAGCGCGCATGTCCGGCGCTTCGACTGGTCGACGGTGGGGGCGGACATCCTCGCGGTCTACGAGACCGTGACGGACGGCGCAGCCTCGGTGGCGGCGGTGGAACGACCTGGGCTGATGGCCCGCTTCGGCCTGGCGCGCGACTAGGGCGTGTTGTGAAAGTAGCGCCGTCCGCCCGGGGGGTGGGGCTCGCGGCGTCCGGTGCGTGCGATCGCAAGGCGGAGGGTCGTCCTCGTACTGGACGTACTTGGATGAGTCCGACAACGCAGTGAGTGTGCGTGCTGGGGGCACCTCCCAGGCGAAGCTCTGGGGGAGTCGCGTGCCAGGCGGGACTTTCGCAACACGCCCCAGGTCGCTGGGCGGGCGGAGCAGGCCCGCCACCGTGGAGCGGCCGCTGCCCGCGTCCCCTGGCGGATCAGGCAGGACGGTCCGCGAGCGCGACCGGGGGCTCGTCGTCCATCTCGAACGCCAACGGGAACGGGGCGTGACCGGCGAGACGGAACCAGCGGACCTTGCGGTGCCTGCGCAGCGCGCGGGCGGCGCGGACGGCGTCGTTGTGGAATCGGCGCGCCATGGGGACGCGTCGCACGGCCGCCGCGAGTTCGTTCGCGGCGTCGTCGCCGCCCGGGGCCTCCCTGACCGCCTCGACCTGCTCCGTCTCGCCGAACACGGCACGCAGCGCCTGGCTGAGCTCGCTCTCCGCGACCTCGCGGTGCTCCTCGTCGGCCTGGCGTGCGGCGTGGGCGGCCTCGTAGAGCACGATCGAGGACGCCGGGTCGAGCACTCCGGAAGTGGCGAGCTCCTGCGTGACCGACGCGCGCCGCAGCAACTGGGCGTCGAGCGCGGCGCGGGCGGCGTCGATCCTGGCGTGCAGGCGGTCGAGGCGGCCTGCGGTCCAGCTCAGGTAGAGCCCGATGAGGACGAGCGCGACGAGGATCCAGATCATGGTTGCGGTCACGGCGGGCAAGGGTACCGGTCAGTGCCGGTGTGCCCGCACCGTCCGGGGCGTGGCCGCCTGCGGGACGGGGCCGGTCCGACTGCCCGGCCTGTCCGCCCCGCTGCCCGGCCTGCCGGGGGCCGGAGGGCGGCTCGTCGGGTGTTCGAGGACGGACTCCTGTGCGCAGTGGGGTGCCGCGCACCGGCCGACGCCACCCGACCGGTGGCCACCCAGAACGAGCCACAGCCTCCTCATTGGCCCTTGCAGTGGCCTGGGCCCGCCCTGTTTGCTCGACGGAGCACCACTGCACCAACTCCGTCGTCACCGAATGAGGTCGATCGTGTCCAGCACGCTTTCCACCACGCCCCAGTCCCCCGAGACCGGCACCGCCCGCGTCAAGCGCGGTATGGCCGAGCAGCTCAAGGGCGGCGTGATCATGGATGTCGTCACCCCGGAGCAGGCGAAGATCGCCGAGGACGCGGGCGCCGTGGCGGTCATGGCCCTGGAGCGGGTGCCGGCCGACATCCGCAAGGACGGCGGCGTGGCCCGGATGTCGGACCCCGACATGATCGAGGGCATCATCGATGCCGTCTCCATCCCGGTCATGGCCAAGTCCCGCATCGGCCACTTCGTCGAGGCCCAGGTGCTCCAGTCCCTCGGCGTCGACTACATCGACGAGTCCGAGGTGCTGACCCCGGCCGACGAGGTCAACCACTCCGACAAGTGGGCCTTCACCACCCCGTTCGTCTGCGGTGCCACCAACCTGGGTGAGGCCCTGCGCCGTATCGCCGAGGGTGCGGCCATGATCCGCTCCAAGGGCGAGGCCGGCACCGGCAACGTCGTGGAGGCCGTGCGCCACCTGCGTCAGATCAAGAACGAGATCGCCAAGCTGCGCGGCTTCGACAACAACGAGCTGTACGCCGCCGCCAAGGACCTGCGTGCCCCGTACGAGCTGGTCAAGGAGGTCGCCGAGCTCGGCAAGCTGCCGGTCGTGCTGTTCTCCGCCGGCGGTGTCGCCACCCCCGCCGACGCCGCGCTGATGCGCCAGCTCGGTGCCGAGGGCGTCTTCGTCGGATCCGGCATCTTCAAGTCGGGCGACCCGGCAAAGCGCGCCGCGGCCATCGTGAAGGCCACCACCTTCTACGACGACCCGAAGATCATCGCGGAGGCCTCCCGCAACCTGGGCGAGGCCATGGTCGGCATCAACTGCGACACCCTCCCCGAGACCGAGCGCTACGCCAACCGCGGCTGGTAACCACTGATGAGCACCCTCCCCCCGCCTTCGCCGGCGGTGGCGCCCCCACTGGTCGGTGTCCTGGCCCTCCAGGGCGACGTACGGGAGCACCTGATCGCCCTGGCCGCGGCGGATGCCGTGGCCAGGCCGGTCCGGCGCCCCGAGGAGCTCGCCGAGGTCGACGGTCTCGTCATCCCCGGCGGTGAGTCCACCACCATCTCCAAGCTGGCCCATCTCTTCGGACTGATGGAGCCGCTGCGTGAGCGCGTGCGCGCGGGCATGCCGGTCTACGGCACCTGCGCGGGCCTGATCCTGCTCGCCGAGAAGATCCTCGACCCGCGCTCGGGCCAGGAGACCATCGGCGGTATCGACATGATCGTGCGCCGCAACGCCTTCGGCCGCCAGAACGAGTCCTTCGAGTCCGCGGTCGACGTCAAGGGTGTCGAAGACGGCCCCGTGGAAGGCGTCTTCATCCGCGCGCCGTGGGTCGAGTCCGTCGGTGCCGAGGCCGAGGTGCTCGCCGAGCACGGCGGCCATATCGTCGCCGTACGGCAGGGGAACGCGCTGGCCACTTCGTTCCACCCGGAGCTGACCGGTGACCACCGCGTCCACGCGCTGTTCGTCGACATGGTGCGCTCCGCGCAGTGACCTGGTCCCGGTAGGATCACAGGCGAACGCAGCAGAGATTGGTTACGCGAAGGAGACAGGCAGATGTCCGGCCACTCTAAATGGGCCACGACGAAGCACAAGAAGGCCGTGATCGACGCCAAGCGCGGCAAGCTCTTCGCGAAGCTGATCAAGAACATCGAGGTCGCGGCCCGCACCGGTGGCTCCGACGTGGAAGGCAACCCCACGCTCTTCGACGCCATCCAGAAGGCGAAGAAGCAGTCGGTGCCGAACAAGAACATCGACTCCGCGGTCAAGCGCGGCGCCGGTCTTGAGGCGGGTGGCGCCGACTACGAGACGATCATGTACGAGGGCTACGGTCCGAACGGTGTCGCGGTGCTCATCGAGTGCCTCACCGACAACCGCAACCGCGCCGCGTCCGACGTGCGTGTCGCCATGACCCGCAACGGCGGCTCGATGGCCGACCCCGGCTCGGTGTCGTACCTGTTCAACCGCAAGGGTGTCATCGTCCTCCCGAAGGGCGAGCTGAGCGAGGACGACGTACTCGGCGCGGTGCTGGACGCCGGTGCCGAGGAGGTCAACGACCTCGGCGAGAGCTTCGAGGTCATCAGTGAGGCCACCGACCTGGTCGCGGTGCGCACCGCGCTCCAGGAGGCCGGTATCGACTACGACTCGGCCGAGGCCAACTTCGTCCCGACCATGCAGGTGGAGCTGGACGAGGACGGCGCGCGCAAGATCTTCAAGCTGATCGACGCGCTGGAGGACAGCGACGACGTGCAGAACGTCTTCGCCAACTTCGATGTCTCGGACGATGTCATGGAGAAGGTCGACGCCTGATCCCGCTTCGTACGACGGGCCGACGGGGACGCACGCCCCCGTCGGCCCGTCGCGTTGCGGGGCGTTGTCAGTGCGAGCCGATAGCCTGCACGAACAGTTGGCTCAAAGGGGGTGACGTGTGCGAGTGCTGGGGGTGGACCCGGGGCTGACCCGTTGCGGTATCGGCGTCGTCGAGGGCGTCGCGGGGCGCCCGCTGACCATGCTCGGTGTCGGTGTGGTGCGCACCCCGGCCGATGCGGACACCAGCCACCGCCTTGTCGCCATCGAGCGGGGCATCGAGGAGTGGCTGGACGCTCACCGACCCGAACTGGTCGCCGTGGAGCGGGTGTTCAGCCAGCACAACGTGCGCACGGTGATGGGCACGGCCCAGGCCAGCGCCGTCGCCATGCTCTGCGCCGCCCGCCGCGGACTGCCCGTCGTGCTGCACACGCCCAGCGAGGTCAAGGCCGCCGTCACCGGCAGCGGCCGTGCCGACAAGGCGCAGGTCGGTGCCATGGTGACCCGGCTGCTGCGACTTGACGCACCGCCGAAGCCGGCCGACGCCGCGGACGCGCTGGCCCTCGCCATCTGCCACATCTGGCGCGCCCCCGCGCAGAACCGCCTCCAGCAGGCGGTCGCCGCACACCACGCAAGGAAAGGCCGCAGCGAATGATCGCCTTTGTGAGAGGCCCCGTGGCCGCTCTCGCCCCGACGACGGCCGTGATCGAGGTCGGCGGCGTCGGCATGGCGGTGCAGTGCACACCCAACACACTTGCCGGACTGAGGGTCGGTCAGGAGGCCACGCTGGCAACGTCGTTGGTCGTGCGCGAAGACTCGCTGACGCTGTACGGCTTCGCCGATGACGACGAGCGGCAGGTCTTCGAACTGCTCCAGACCGCCAGCGGCGTGGGCCCGCGCCTCGCCCAGGCGATGCTGGCCGTGCACAGCCCGGACGCGCTGCGCCGCGCGGTGGCCACGGGCGACGAGAAGGCACTCACCGCAGTGCCGGGCATCGGTAAGAAGGGCGCCCAGAAGTTGCTCCTGGAGCTCAAGGACCGGCTCGGCGAGCCCATCGGCTCCGCCTCCCGCGCCATCGGCGCACCCGTCACCCAGTCCTGGGGCGACCAGCTCCACGCCGCGCTGATCGGCCTCGGCTACGCCACCCGCGAGGCCGACGAGGCCGTCACCGCCGTCACCCCCCTCGCGGAGGCCGCGGACGGCCCGCCGCAGATCGGTCGGCTGCTCAAGGCCGCCCTCCAGACCCTCAACCGCACCCGCTGACACCACACCCGAGGCGATCCACTGTGAACTGGGACGACGACACCGCATCGCCGACCGACGAAGGCACCGAGGCGCGGCTCGTCGGCGCGTCCGCCGACGGCGAGGACCAGGCCGTCGAAGCCGCCCTGCGCCCCAAGTCGCTGGACGAGTTCGTGGGCCAGGAGCGGGTGCGGGAGCAGCTCGACCTGGTCCTGAAGGCGGCACTGGCCCGCGGCGCCACCGCCGACCATGTGCTGCTCTCCGGGGCGCCGGGCCTCGGCAAGACCACCCTCTCCATGATCATCGCCGCCGAGATGGGCGCCCCCATCAGGATCACCAGCGGCCCCGCCATCCAGCACGCGGGTGATCTCGCCGCCATCCTGTCGTCCCTGCAAGAGGGCGAGGTGCTGTTCCTCGACGAGATCCACCGGATGTCCCGGCCCGCCGAGGAAATGCTCTACATGGCCATGGAGGACTTCCGGGTCGACGTCATCGTCGGCAAGGGCCCGGGCGCCACCGCGATCCCCCTGGAGCTGCCACCGTTCACCCTGGTCGGTGCCACCACCAGGGCAGGACTGCTGCCCCCACCGCTGCGTGACCGCTTCGGTTTCACCGCCCACATGGAGTTCTACGAGCCGGCCGAGCTCCAGCGCGTCATCCACCGGTCCTCCCAGCTCCTCGATGTGGTCATCGACACGGAAGGCGCCGCCGAGATCGCCGGCCGTTCCCGTGGCACGCCCCGCATCGCCAACCGGCTGCTGCGTCGGGTCAGGGACTTTACGCAGGTCAAGGCCGATGGCCGGATCACCCGGGAGATCGCCGCCGCAGCGCTCGCGGTGTACGAGGTCGACGGCCGAGGGCTCGACCGGCTGGACCGTGCGGTGCTCCAGGCCCTGCTCAAGCTGTTCGGCGGCGGACCGGTCGGTCTGTCCACCCTGGCCGTGGCCGTGGGGGAGGAGCGCGAAACGGTCGAGGAGGTCGCCGAGCCCTTCCTCGTACGGGAAGGCCTGCTCGCCCGCACCCCGCGAGGACGCGTAGCCACCCCCGCGGCCTGGGCGCATCTGGGGCTCGTACCTCCGCAGCACGGCGCCGGTGGGCAGCAGGGTCTGTTCGGCGCCTGACGGCGCGGAGGGTCGCCGGGCGGGGAACGACGGTGCCATGCTGGGCGTTGTTCCATCGATGCGGACTCGCTTAGACTCCGCCGATGCCGACCTGTCTGTCACGGTCGGCTGCCCACCCCCGTAGACCAGGCCGCAACGCAGCGCGGTCGTGCGAAGGAATTCCGTCCCGTGAATATCGTGACCCTCCTCCCCTTCATCGTGCTCATCGGGGCCATGTTCCTGATGACCCGCTCTGCCAAGAAGAAGCAGCAGCAGGCGGCATCGATGCGCAACCAGATGCAGCCCGGTACCGGAGTGCGGACCATCGGTGGGCTGTACGCGACCGTCAAGGAGGTCAACGACGACACGGTCCTCCTCGAGGCCGCGCCCGGCGTCCACCTGATGTTCGCCAAGAACGCGATCGGCGCCGTCCTCGACGACGCGGAGTACAACCGGATCGTGCACGGCGACGGGGACGAAGCCCTGAAGAGTGACACGCCGATCGTGCCGGACGACGCTTCCTCGCTCACCGGCGCCCCTGGCGACGACGACCACGCCGAGGATGGCAAGATCGACCTGGGCAAGAAGGACGAGGCGGACGACGCCGCTTCCACGCCCGAAGCCAAGGACGCCGCCGAGGACGACGCGAAGAAGACCGACGGCGACACCGACGCGAAGTAGCAGCGACCGGGGGACCGCGGCGCGCAAGATGCGCAGCCTGCGGTCCCCGGTTCGTGCCGACCACTGCGGGGGCAGGTCCCCACTACACTTCGTGGCCGCTCCGTCGCACACTCGGCGCGCAGCGGTTGGACAGGGAGAATCGAGAAGGTGGCAGCACCGAAGAAGGGCCGAAAGGCGCCCTCCGGTCAGGGAAAGCCAGGGCGCACCCTGGCGATGCTCCTGATCGCCATGGCCGCTCTGGTCGGCGGGATGTTCTGGTCCGGGGAGACGACTCCCCGCCTCGGCATCGACCTCGCCGGCGGCACGACGATCACGCTCAAGGCCGAGCCGGACGCCGGCAAGGAAAGCGCGATCAACCCGACCAACATGAACACCGCGGTCGGGATCATCGACCGCCGCGTCAACGGTCTGGGTGTGTCCGAAGCCGAGGTACAGACCCAGGGCGACCGGAACATCATCGTCAACATCCCCAAGGGCACGAACTCGGAGCAGGCGCAGAAGCAGGTGGGCACGACCGCCCTGCTGTACTTCCGCCCGGTCCTGGCCGTGGCCGCCGGGGCACCGACGACGCCTGAGCCCGCCAAGAGCGGCGCCCCGAGCACCAAGCCCAGCGCCACGCCATCGGCGAAGGCAGGCAACGGCGCGCCCAAGGCGACCACCCCTTCCGGCGCGCCCAGTGCCAGCACCCAGGGCCGCGCGGTGACCGACGCGCTGAAGGCCCCGTCGCCGGGCCCGAGCGCTCCCGCGGCCAAGCCGTCCACCGTGCCCTCGGGCAAGCCGGGGGCCACGCCCAGCGCGCCCCCGACGCCGTCCCCCTCGGACGCCGCGCTCCAGAAGAAGTTCACCGAGCTGAACTGCCTGGTCCCTGCTCAGCGCGCCAACGTCGCCAAGGGCACCACGGACAAGGACACCATCGTGGCCTGCGGCGAGAACGGCGCGGGCCAGTGGGAGAAGTACCTGCTGGGCCCGGCAGAGGTCGACGGCAAGGACGTCGACAGCGCCGCGGGCGTGCTCGACCCGCAGCGTGGCATCTGGAAGGTCACCATGGACTTCACGAGCGCCGGCTCGAAGAAGTTCGCGGCGATCACCGGCAAGCTGTCGCAGCAGCAGCCGCCGATGAACCAGTTCGCCATCGTGCTGGACAACAACGTGGTCTCGGCCCCGTCGGTCAGCTCCACGCTGAGCGGTTCCGCGGAGATCACCGGAAACTTCACCCAGCAGTCCGCCCAGGACCTGGGGAACATCCTGAGCTACGGCGCACTCCCGCTGACGTTCAAGACCGAGACCGTCACCACCGTGAGCCCCGCGCTCGGCGGTGAGCAGCTCAAGGCCGGTCTCCTCGCGGGTGCCATCGGCCTCGCGCTGGTCGTGATCTACCTGCTGGCGTACTACCGCGGTCTGTCGATCGTCGCCCTGCTCAGCCTGCTGGTCTCGGGAATCCTGACCTACACGCTGATGTCGTTGCTCGGCCCGGCCATCGGCTTCGCGCTGAACCTGCCCGCGGTCTGCGGCGCAATCGTCGCCATCGGTATCACCGCGGACTCGTTCATCGTGTACTTCGAACGCATCCGTGACGAGATCCGCGAAGGCCGCACCCTGCGTCCGGCCGTCGAGCGTGCCTGGCCGCGTGCCCGGCGCACCATCCTGGTCTCCGACTTCGTGTCGTTCCTCGCCGCCGCGGTGCTCTTCATCGTCACCGTCGGCAAGGTCCAGGGCTTCGCGTTCACCCTCGGTCTGACCACCGTGCTCGACGTCGTCGTGGTGTTCTTCTTCACGAAGCCGCTCATGACGCTGCTGGCCCGTACCAAGTTCTTCGCGAGCGGCCACCCGTGGTCCGGTCTCGACCCGAAGCGGCTGGGCGCCAAGCCCCCGCTGCGCCGCACCCGGCGTACCTCCGCCCCCGTCGACCCGAAGGAGGCGTGAGATGTCGCGACTCGGAACTCTCGGCGCCCGGCTCTACCGCGGCGAAGTCGGCTATGACTTCTACGGCAAGCGGAAGATCTGGTACGGCGTCTCGATCCTGATCACCATCACGGCCATCGTCGGCCTGGCGGTGCGGGGTCTCAACATGGGCATCGAGTTCAAGGGCGGTGCCGTCTTCACCGTGGAGAAGGCGTCCTCGATCTCGGTCACCCAGGCCCAGGAAGCCGCCCAGGAGGCGTCGGGGCACCCCGCGATCGTGCAGAAGCTCGGCAACGGCAGCATGCGCATCCAGGTCAGCGAGGTGGACGGCGCCAAGGCAGGGCAGGTCGGCGACGCGATCGCCAAGGAGCTGAAGGTCCCAGCGGACGAGATCAACGACGAGGTGGTCGGCCCCAGCTGGGGTGAGCAGATCGCCAACAAGGCGTGGACCGGCCTCGGCGTGTTCATGTTCCTCGTGGTGATCTATCTGGCGATCGCCTTCGAATGGCGCATGGCGGTCGCCGCGCTGGTCGCGCTGATCCACGACCTCACCATCACCGTCGGTGTGTACGCACTCGTCGGCTTCGAGGTCACCCCGGGCACCGTGATCGGTCTGCTGACCATCCTCGGCTACTCGCTCTACGACACGGTGGTCGTCTTCGACAGCCTCAAGGAAGGCACGAAGGACATCACCAAGCAGACCCGCTGGACATACAGCGAGATCGCCAACCGCTCGATCAACGGCACCCTGGTGCGGTCGATCAACACCACCGTGGTGGCGCTGCTGCCGGTCGCCGGTCTGCTCTTCATCGGCGGAGGCTTCCTTGGCGCGGGCATGCTCAACGACATCTCGCTGTCGCTGTTCGTGGGTCTCGCCGCCGGTGCCTACTCGTCGATCTTCATCGCCACTCCGCTGGTCGCCGACCTGAAGGAGCGCGAGCCGCAGATGAAGGCCCTGCGCAAGCGGGTCCTCGCCAAGCGCGCCGCTGCCGCGGCCAGGGGCGAGTCCCTCGACGACACCTCATCGGAGGGCGCGGAGGGTGAATCCACCGAGCGGAACGCGCCCGCCGCAAGCGCCGTCGTGGGCCAGCGCGACCGCGGTCGTGGCCGTCCCTCGCAGGGAAGGCGCCGATGACGGGAGCGACGCGCGAGCTGCTGCTCAGCCGTATCCGTGACGTGCAGGACTATCCGAAGCCGGGGGTGCTGTTCAAGGACATCACCCCGCTGCTCGCGGACCCCAAGGCGTTCACGGTGCTCACCGACACCCTCGCCGAGCTGTGCGTGCGCGAGGGAGCGACCAAGATCGTCGGCTTGGAGGCGCGCGGCTTCATCCTGGCCGCGCCGGTCGCCGTCAAGGCCGGGATGGGCTTCATCCCCGTACGCAAGGCGGGCAAGCTCCCCGGCGCGACCCTGTCCCAGGCGTACGACCTGGAGTACGGCTCCGCCGAGATCGAGGTGCACGCCGAGGACCTCGACGCGGACGACCGCGTCATGGTCATCGACGATGTGCTCGCCACCGGCGGAACCGCGGAAGCGTCGCTGGAGCTGATCCGCCGCGCCGGCGCCGAGATCGCGGGCGTCGCCATACTGATGGAGCTGGGCTTCCTCGGCGGGCGCGCCCGTCTGGAGCCCGCCCTTCGGGGCGCTCCGCTGGAGTGTCTGATCACGCTCTGAGCACGCCGCGCCGCTCAGCGGCCCCAGAGAACGGGCACCCGGGAACACCGGGTGCCCGTTCCACGTTGTGGACAGTCCCGGGTCCCCGGGCGAGGTCGTCGCCCGGGATCGATACCATGGCATTTCCGGGCCTGACCGGGGGACCCGGATCCGCTTGAGGAGCGCCCTTGCCAGACGAGGCCAAGCACGCCACCGCGCAGTCCGACCAGCAGGCCGAGCAGGCTGTCGCGGACTCCGCCACGCCCGAGGAGAAGTCCGTGCCCGAGCGGAGCGAGCAGCCCCGCCCGGCCGAGGGCTGGGGCAGCGCGAAGAGCCAGGCCCCGGCACCGGTGACCGCCCCCAAGCCCGCTCCGGCCGCGCCCTCGCGTTCGGGCGGTTCGTCCAACCGCGTCCGCGCCCGGCTTGCCCGGCTCGGGGTGCAGCGCTCCAGCGCCTACAACCCCGTCCTGGAGCCCCTGCTCAGGATCGTCCGCAGCAACGACCCCAAGATCGAGACGTCGACGCTGCGCCAGGTCGAGAGCGCCTACCAGGTGGCCGAGCGCTGGCACCGCGGTCAGAAGCGCAAGAGCGGCGACCCGTACATCACCCATCCCCTGGCCGTCACCACCATCCTCGCCGAGCTCGGCATGGACCCGGCGACTCTCATGGCGGGCCTGCTCCACGACACCGTCGAGGACACGGAGTACGGCCTGGACACCCTGCGCCGCGACTTCGGCGACCAGGTGGCCCTGCTGGTCGACGGCGTGACCAAGCTGGACAAGGTGAAGTTCGGCGAGGCCGCGCAGGCAGAGACCGTGCGCAAGATGGTCGTCGCCATGGCCAAGGACCCCCGGGTGCTGGTCATCAAGCTCGCCGACCGGCTGCACAACATGCGCACGATGCGCTACCTCAAGCGGGAGAAGCAGGAGAAGAAGGCCCGCGAGACCCTCGAGATCTACGCCCCGCTGGCGCACCGCCTGGGCATGAACACCATCAAGTGGGAGCTCGAGGATCTCGCCTTCGCGATCCTCTACCCCAAGATGTACGACGAGATCGTCCGGCTCGTCGCCGAGCGCGCGCCCAAGCGCGACGAGTACCTCGCCATAGTGACCGACGAGGTCCAGACCGATCTGCGGGCCGCCCGGATCAAGGCCACCGTCACCGGCCGCCCCAAGCACTACTACAGCGTCTACCAGAAGATGATCGTCCGCGGCCGTGACTTCGCGGAGATCTACGACCTGGTCGGCATCCGCGTCCTCGTCGACACCGTCCGCGACTGTTACGCGGCGCTCGGCACCGTCCACGCCCGCTGGAACCCGGTCCCGGGGCGGTTCAAGGACTACATCGCGATGCCGAAGTTCAACATGTACCAGTCGCTGCACACGACGGTCATCGGGCCCAACGGCAAGCCCGTCGAACTCCAGATCCGGACCTTCGACATGCACCGCCGCGCCGAGTACGGCATCGCCGCGCACTGGAAGTACAAGCAGGAAGCCATGGCCGGTGCTTCCAAGGTCCGCACCGATGTCCCCAAGGTCAGCGGCAAGGACAAAGACGCGCTCAACGACATGGCGTGGCTGCGGCAGCTCCTCGACTGGCAGAAGGAGACCGAGGACCCGGGCGAGTTCCTGGAGTCGCTGCGCTTCGACCTGTCCCGCAACGAGGTCTTCGTCTTCACCCCCAAGGGCGATGTCATAGCGCTGCCCGCGGGCGCGACCCCGGTCGACTTCGCGTACGCCGTCCACACCGAGGTCGGTCACCGCACCATAGGAGCCCGGGTCAACGGGCGCCTGGTGCCGCTGGAGTCCACCCTGGACAACGGTGACCTGGTAGAGGTCTTCACCTCCAAGGCCACGGGCGCGGGCCCGTCCCGCGACTGGCTCGGCTTCGTCAAGTCACCGCGCGCCAGGAACAAGATCCGGGCCTGGTTCTCCAAGGAACGCCGCGAGGAGGCGATCGAGCAGGGCAAGGACGCGATCGCCCGCGCGATGCGCAAGCAGAACCTGCCGATCCAGCGCATCCTCACCGGGGACTCGCTGGTGACGCTGGCGCACGAGATGCGCTACCCCGACATCTCGTCGCTGTACGCGGCGATCGGTGAGGGCCATGTCGCCGCGCAGGGCGTCGTCCAGAAGCTCGTCCAGGCACTCGGCGGCGAAGAGGCCGCCACCGAGGACATCGCCGAGTCCGTACCGCCGTCCCGTACCCGTGGCCGCAAGCGCCGTGCGAACGCCGACCCCGGCGTCGTGGTCAAGGGCGTCGATGACGTCTGGGTCAAGCTCGCCCGCTGCTGTACGCCGGTGCCGGGGGACCCCATCATCGGCTTCGTCACCCGCGGCAGCGGAGTCTCGGTCCACCGCGCGGACTGCGTCAACGTGGACTCGCTCTCGCAGCAGCCCGAGCGGATCCTGGACGTCGAGTGGGCGCCCACGCAGTCCTCGGTCTTCCTGGTCGCCATCCAGGTGGAGGCGCTGGACCGCTCCCGGCTGCTGTCGGACGTCACACGGGTCCTCTCCGACCAGCACGTCAACATCCTCTCGGCCGCGGTCCAGACCTCCCGTGACCGGGTCGCCACATCCCGCTTCACCTTCGAAATGGGCGACCCCAAGCACCTGGGCCACGTCCTCAAGGCGGTGCGCGGCGTGGAGGGCGTCTACGACGTCTACCGCGTCACCTCGGCGCGGCGCCCATAAGGCCAGGCCTGTCGGGTCGGCCGAAAACCGGCCTCTTCCGAGACCGAGCACGGGGGAGGCTGAGGACGCCCCCCGGCCGCCCGCCTGATGTGCGGCACACCGGAACGCCGAAGGGCCCGGCGGCACGCAGCCACCAGGCCCTCCGGCTCGCTCACGCAAGCGGAAACGTCAGCCGCCGAACTCGTGGAGCCCCTTCAGGGCCTGGTCCAGCAGCGCCTGCCGCCCCTCCAGCTCCTTTGCCAGCTTGTCGGCCTTGGCGTTGTTGCCCGCCGCACGCGCCGCGTCGATCTGACCGCGCAGCTTGTCGACCGCCGACTGGAGCTGGCCCGTCAGCCCCTCGGCGCGGGCCCGCGCCTCGGGGTTGGTGCGGCGCCACTCGGCCTCCTCGGCCTCCTGGATCGCGCGCTCCACCGCGTGCATCCGGCCCTCGACCTTCGGGCGGGCGTCACGCGGGACATGGCCGATAGCCTCCCAGCGCTCGTTGATGGACCGGAAGGCGGCACGCGCGGCCTTCAGGTCCGTCACCGGCATGATCTTCTCGGCCTCGGCCGCCAGCTCTTCCTTGAGCTTCAGGTTCTCGGTCTGCTCCGCGTCACGCTCGGCGAACACCCCGCTGCGCGCGGCGAAGAAGACGTCCTGCGCACCGCGGAAACGGTTCCACAGGTCGTCCTCGTGCTCACGCTGGGCACGGCCCGCCGCCTTCCAGTCCGCCATCAGCTCGCGGTAGCGCGCCGCTGTGGCACCCCAGTCCGACGAACCGGACAGCGACTCGGCCTCCGCGACCAGCCGCTCCTTCGTCTGCCTGGCCTGCTCCCGCTGTGCGTCCAGCGAGGCGAAGTGCGCCTTGCGGCGCTTGGAGAACGCCGAGCGCGCATGGGAGAACCGGTGCCACAGCTCGTCGTCGGACTTGCGGTCGAGCCGGGGCAGGCCCTTCCAGTTGTCCACGAGCGCGCGCAGCCGTTCGCCGGCCGACCGCCACTGCTCGCTCTGCGCCAGCTCCTCCGCCTCGGCGACCAGCGCCTCCTTGGAGTGCCTCGCCTCGTCGGTCTGTTTGGCCTTCTGCGCCTTGCGCTCCTCACGGCGCGTCTCGACCGTGGCGGTCAGCCCGTCCAGCCGCTTGCGCAGGGCTTCGAGGTCACCGACGGCGTGATGCTCGTCGACCTGCTGACGGATGTGCTCGATCGCCGTCGTCGCGTCCTTCGCGGACAGATCGGTGGTCTTCACCCGCTTCTCGAGGAGGCCGATCTCGACAACCAAGCCCTCGTACTTGCGCTCGAAGTAAGCCAGTGCCTCCTCGGGAGTCCCGGCCTGCCACGATCCGACGACCTGCTCGCCCTCGGAAGTCCGCACGTACACGGTGCCCGTCTCGTCGACGCGGCCCCACGGGTCGCTGCTCACAGCGCCTCCTCCACATGATGCCTGCGAAGCGTTCCGGCCCCGGGCATCGTCCACAGTTTCCCGGACGGGCCTCGCCCGTCCCTCACAGCGTGGACCCGGTCCACACTGCACAACGCCAATCTAGGCGACCGGCCGCCTGGCTGTCCGCACTCGGCGCCGCCGAATTCGCCTGTTCATGCCTTGGCGACGGTCACCTTCTCCAAGGTGACAGCCTTCTTCGGGGCTCCGTCAGAGGCGCCGCCTTCGACCCCCGCGGCCCCGACCGCCTCGACGGTGTTCAGGCCGGCGTCGTCGATGGTGCCGAAGGGCGTGTAGCCGGGCGGCAGTTTGCTGTCCTTGTACACCAGGAAGAACTGGCTGCCACCGCTGTTCGGCTGGCCGGTGTTCGCCATGGCGACCGTGCCCGCCTTGTAGGTCACCATGCCGTCCGCGCCCGCCTTGCCGAGGGCGGTCAGGTTCTCGTCCGGGATCGTGTAGCCGGGGCCGCCGGTGCCGGTGCCCTCGGGGTCGCCGCACTGGAGCACGAAGATGCCGGCCGTGGTCAGCCGGTGGCACTTCGTGTTGTCGAAGTAGCCCTTGTCGGCCAGCTGCTTGAACGAGTTGACCGTGTGCGGGGTCTTGGCGGCGTCCATCGTCACCTTGATGTCGCCCTGGTTGGACTTCAGCGACATCGTGTACGAGGCCTTCTGGTCGATGGCCATCTTGGGCTCGGCAGAGCCGCTCTTGCCCGTCTTCGGCGCCGGGGACGAGCTGACATCCTCGGGAGACGCCGCGGCGTCGCTGTCGTTGCCGTTGTCCGACAGCCCGACCGAGGCGTAGACCGCCGCGCCCGCCGCCAGTACCACGGCGAGTGACGCCGCGATGATCGTGTTGCGGCGCCTGGCCTTCTTGTGGGCCTCCTCACGGCGCTGCTGCTGCCGCTCGAACTTCTCTCTGGCGAGCTGGCGCCGCCGCTGATCGCTGCTGACCACCGGGTCTTCTCCTTGTCGGTCGCGTAGGTGTGCGTGGGTGGATCACATGTGGAGCCACAAGCATGCGGAGCTGTTGGAGCTACACGTGTGGAGCCCACGGAGTCCCGCCCGAGATGTCCGGCGGAGCGTGCCCGTACCGTATACGGGTTGGCTGTGTAATGAGCACCGCCGGTAGGCTCTGAACTGCTGCATTCCGCAACAGCAATCCCGTCGGACGACGACACCGTGAGGACGATCGTGCTTATTGCCGGGTTCCCCGCAGGAGCCTGGGGGACCAATTGTTATCTGGTCGCCCCGGCCGCAGGCGAGGAGTGCGTGATCATCGACCCGGGCCACCAGGCCGCGCAGGGAGTCGAGGAAGCGCTCAAGAAGCATCGGCTCAAGCCTGTGGCGGTCGTGCTCACCCATGGCCACATCGATCATGTCGCCTCCGTCGTCCCGGTGTGCGGGGCCCATGACGTACCGGCGTGGATCCACCCCGCAGACAGGTACATGATGAGCGACCCGGGGAAGGCCATCGGCCGCTCCATCGGGATGCCGCTCATGGGCGACCTCACCGTGGGGGAGCCGGACGACGTGCGCGAGCTGACGGACGGCGCCGCGCTGAAGCTGGCGGGTCTGGAGCTGACCGTGAAGCACGCGCCCGGCCATACCAAGGGGTCGGTGACCTTCAGCCTGCCCGAGGCCGCGGACATCCCGCCGGTCTTCTTCTCGGGCGATCTGCTCTTCGCCGGCTCCATCGGACGCACCGACCTGCCCGGCGGTGACATGGCCGAGATGCTCGACTCGCTGGCCCGCGTGTGCCTGCCGCTCGAGGACTCGACCGTGGTGCTGTCCGGTCACGGCCCCCAGACGACCATCGGCCGCGAACGCGCCACCAACCCGTATCTGCGGGAGGTGGCCGCCGGCCAGGGAGACGGTGGCACCGCCGCTCCCCGACGAGGAATGTGACGAGACCTTCCGTGAGTACCTTCCAGGCCCCCAAGGGCACCTACGACCTGACCCCGCCGGACTCCGCGAAGTACCTGGCGGTGCGCGAGGCGATCGCCGCCCCGCTGCGGAGCTCCGGCTACGGCTACGTCGAGACCCCTGGATTCGAGAACGTCGAGCTGTTCGCCCGCGGCGTCGGTGAGTCCACCGACATCGTGACCAAGGAGATGTACGCCTTCGAGACCAAGGGCGGCGACAAGCTGGCCCTGCGCCCCGAGGGCACCGCGTCCGTGCTGCGCGCGGCGCTGGAGGCCAACCTCCACAAGACCGGCAACCTCCCGGTCAAGCTCTGGTACTCGGGCTCGTACTACCGCTACGAGCGCCCGCAGAAGGGCCGCTACAGGCACTTCTCGCAGGTCGGCGCCGAGGCGATCGGTGCCGAGGACCCGGCACTCGACGCCGAGCTGATCATCCTGGCCGACCAGGCCTACCGCTCGCTCGGGCTCAGCGACTTCCGGATCCTGTTGAACTCGCTCGGCGACAAGGAGTGCCGTCCGGTCTACCGGGAGGCCCTTCAGGGATTCCTGCGCGGGCTCGACCTGGACGAGGACACCCGCCGCCGTGTCGACATCAACCCGCTGCGGGTGCTCGACGACAAGCGTGAGTCGGTCCAGAAACAGCTCGTCGGCGCGCCGCTGCTGCGTGACTACCTGTGCGACGCGTGCAAGGCGTACCACGAGGAAGTACGCGAGCTGCTGACGGCCGCGGGCGTGGCCTTCGAGGACGACGAGAAGCTGGTCCGAGGCCTCGACTACTACACGCGCACGACCTTCGAGTTCGTCCACGACGGTCTCGGCTCGCAGTCGGCGGTGGGCGGCGGTGGCCGCTACGACGGGCTGTCCGAGATGATCGGCGGTCCTGCGCTGCCGTCCGTCGGCTGGGCGCTCGGCGTGGACCGTACGGTCCTGGCGCTGGAGGCCGAGGGCATCGAGCTTGAACTCCCCTCGTCCACCAGCGTGTTCGCCGTCCCGCTCGGCGACGAGGCGCGGCGCGTCCTGTTCCGCGTCGTCACCGAGCTGCGCAAGGCCGGTGTCGCCGCCGACTTCAGCTTCGGGGGCAAGGGTCTCAAGGGCGCCATGAAGAACGCGAACCGCAGCGGTGCGCGCTACACCATCGTCGCGGGCGAGCGGGACCTCGCCGACGGCCTGGTCCAGCTCAAGGACATGGAGTCCGGAGAGCAGAGCGCCGTCGCGCTGGACAGGCTGGTGGCGGAGATCCGGTCACGTCTGTCCTGACGCGGTTACCGGGTGCGGGCTCGGCCGAGCCCGCACCCGGCCCGTCCAGCAGGCCGCCCGGACGGGCCTTAGAGCAGCCCCTGACGCATCGCGCTGGTCACGGCCGCCGTGCGGTCGGTGACATCCAGCTTGTTGAAGATCCGCAGCATATGGGTCTTCACCGTCGACTCGGCGACGTAGAGCCGGCGTCCGATCTCCGCGTTCGTCGCCCCCTCCGCCACCAGGCGCAGCACGGCCGTCTCACGCTCCGACAGCCGTGGGCGCTCCGGCCTGGTGCGCAACTGGTCCATGAGACGCGCCGCCACTGAGGGCGCGAGGACCGTCTCCCCGCGGACGGCGGCGCGCACCGCGTCGGCGAGTTCCGCTCGTGCCATGTCCTTGAGCAGATAGCCCGCGGCACCCGCCTCCACGGCACGCAGGATGTCCCGGTCCGACTCGTACGTGGTCAGCACCACGATCCGGCAGGGCAGGCCCGCCGCCGTCATCCGGGCGATGGAGTCGACGCCGTCGCCGCCGGGCATCCTCAGATCCATCAGCACGATGTCCGGCCGCAGTTCGGCGGCCAGGGCCTCCGCCTGCGGTCCGTTCGCGGCCTCCCCGACCACCTCCAGGCCGGGTTCGGCGCTGAGCATCCCGCGCAGGCCCTCCCGGACGACCGGGTGGTCGTCCGCGAGCAGGATGCGGATCATGACCGACTCCTCAGGGTGACGGTGACCGTGGTGCCCTCGCCGGGCGTGCTGGCGATCTCGGCGGTCCCGCCGACCTCGGCGGCGCGGGCCCGCAGACCTGGCAGTCCGTAGCCCTGGCTGGGCACGGCCGGGTCGAAGCCCCGGCCCGTGTCCCGGACGGCGACGGTCAGTCGATGATCGTCGTAATCCAGGGACAGCGCCACACCGGCCCCGGGGCCCGCGTGCTTCGCCGCGTTCGCCAGGGCCTCCTGGCAGGTACGCAGGGCGACCACCTCCAGGGCCGCGGGCAGCGGGCGGGCCTCGCCCGTCACCGTGACCGCGGCCGGCGGGTCGTGCCGGGCGGCGAGCCGGGACACCGCGTCGGGCAGCGAACCGCCGTCGAGATCGGCGGGCGCGCCCCCGGCGACCAGGGCTCGTGCCTCGGCCAGATTCTGACGGGCTGTCACTGCCATCAGTTCGAGGTGCTTGCGTGCCTGCGCCGGGTCGGTGCCGAGTTCCGACTGCACCGCCTGGACCAGCATCAGCAGGCTCGTGAAGCCCTGGGCCAGTGTGTCGTGGATCTCCCGGGACATCCTTTCCCTTTCGGTGAGGGCTCCGCGCTCCGCCGAGAGCCGGGCCACTTCCCCGCGGCTGGCCTCCAGCTCGGCGATGAGCGAGGCCCGTTCCCTGCTCTGGGTGATGATCCGGTCGATCCAGACCCCGAAGAAGCCGGAGAAGGCGAGGCTGACGATCGCGAACAGGACGTTGAACACCACCAGATGGACAGGCGGCCGCCAGAAGAGCGACCAGCCCGCCACCGGTACGAGGTTGATGACCGCCAGCCACCCCATCGCACGGCGAGGGGACAGCAGCATGAAGCACTGCGGTGCGAGGGCGAAGGTACCCACCCGCGTCTCGCCGACCAGGGAGGCGGGCACCAGGAACAGCAGCACCACCCCGGCCAGGTACAGCACCGCCGCCGTGTCGTCGTCGGGGGCGGGGCTGAGCATCCGCGGCCGGCCCGCCAGCAGGTACCAGGGGACCATCAGCGTGAGAAGGACAAGGGCGGCGATCCGGTAGCGCAGTCCGGGAGAGCCGGCGCCGTAGACGCCGGTCATGGTCGCCAGCCACACCGCGGCGTAGTAGAAGTCCCAGGTGCGGGACGTGCGATCCCAGATGTGGGTGTCGCGCGCCCCGCGCCTGGTCATGGGCATCGTCATCCGTCGCGGCGGCTCTTCCACCTGAAGGTCAGCAGACACAGGACCAATCCTCCGACGCACCAGGCACCGAGCACCAGCGCGATCCTGCCGAACTCCCAGCCCCCGCCCGGTTCGAGCACGGCCGCGGACTCGGGCAGGAAGATTCCACGGAAGCCCTGGCACATCCACTTGAGCGGGAAGAACGAGCTGATGTCCAGCAGCCAGGACGGGATGGTGCCGACCGGGATGTACACCCCCGAGATGAACTGGAGGATCAGGAAGGGCAGTACGACCACGGAGCTGGCGGTGCTGCCGGACCGCGGCAGGCTGCTGATCGCGATGCCCAGCAGCGCACACCCGGTGATACCGAGGACGAAGATCCAGCCGAACGCGAGCCACTTCGCGGCCGTGGTGGGCAGATCGAGGTCGAACAGCGTCGCGCCCACCAGCAGCAGCACCGCGGTCTCCGCGATTCCGGTGACCAGCACCATCCACACCTTGCCGAGGAAGTACGCGGCGGGCGGCATCGGCGTGCCCCGCAGCCGCCGCAGCACCTTCTCGTCCCGTTCGATCGCGATCGAGATGCCGAGTGACTGGAAACTCGTGGACATGATGCCCGCCGCGACCATGCCGGCCGCGTAGAGCTGGGACGCGCTCACCCCGGCCTCCGGCACGTCGTCGCTGAAGATCGAGGCGAAGAGCACCAGGAAGACGACCGGGAAGGCGAAGGTGAAGATCACCGCGTCCCGCTTGCGGATGAACTGCTTCAGTTCCAGCACCCCGCGGCTCAGGCCGAGTGCCCAGGCGCCGGGCACGGAGGCGGTGCTCTGCCGGACGGCGGGTGTGGTGGAGGCGGTATCGGTGCTCATCGGGCGTCGTCCTCGGTCAGCTGGGAGTCATGGCCGGCGTCGAGCCGGCCGGTGCCGTCGGCATCGTGGGCGCCGTGCTGTTCGGTGAGGCGCAGATACACGTCCTCGAGGGTGGGACGGCTGACCGTCAGACCGGGGACCTCGCCGTCGAAGCGGCTCATCAGCTCGGCGACGGTGCGGGTCGGGGTGTCCGTGGCGGCACTGCGTGGAGTGCCGTCCGTCTCGGTCCAGGCGACGGTGGCGCCGTTGCCGAAGCGGGCGCGCAGTCCTGCGGGCGAGCCCTCGGCGACGATCTTGCCCCGGTTCACGATGGCGAGACGGTCGGCGAGGGTCTCGGCCTCCTCCAGGTAGTGCGTGGTGAGCAGGATCGTGGTGCCCTCCTCGGCGAGCTGCTGGATCAGTTCCCAGAACCGCCTGCGGGCCGCCGGGTCGAAGCCCGTGGTGGGCTCGTCGAGCAGCAGGAGTTCCGGGTCGCCGATCACTCCGAGCGCCACGTCGAGCCTGCGCCGCTGTCCGCCGGACAGTCCTCTGGTCCGCGCGTCCGCCTTGTTCTCCAGGCCCACGAGACGGATCACCTGGGCCGGGTCGCGGGGTGCGGGGTAGTAGCGCGCGAAGTGCTCCACGGTCTCGCGGACGGTCAGCTCGGCGGGAGTTGACTCGTCCTGCCAGACGACGCCCACCTTCGCCCGCCAGGCGCGGCCCGCCCTGGCGGGGTCCGCGCCGAGGACCTGGACATCGCCGCCGTCCCGGTCGCGGTAACCCTGGAGGATCTCCACGGTCGTGCTCTTGCCCGCTCCGTTGTGCCCCAGCAGACCGAAGACCTCGCCCCGCGTGATCGAGAGGTCCAGGCCGTCCAGCGCGGTGACCTCGCCGTACTGTTTGCGAAGCCCGCGCACTTCCACTGCCGTTGTCGTCATGACGTCAAGACTCGTGCGGAACCCAGGCCACCGGGCCCCCCGGGCGTACGTCCTTATGTCCATCGAACGGTGGACACCGGCAGGGGTGCGGCAGAATGACCGTGCCAGCCAGTGACCCGAGTGATGGAACGGCGATATGACGACTTCAGCGGTTGACGGGGTGTCCTCCGGCCAGGAGAAGGAGGGCGGGGTGCGCGGCGCGGTCGGGGGCAGTCGTGCGTTCGCCTGGCTCCTGGTGGTCACCGGCGCCGCCGGGCTGCTGGCCGCCTGGGTCATCACGATCGACAAGTTCAAGATCCTCGAAGCCAAGATCGCGGGCACCACCTTCACGCCCGGATGCAGCCTCAACCCGATCGTCTCCTGCGGCAGCGTGATGGAGAGCGAACAGGCATCCGCGTTCGGCTTCCCCAACCCGATGCTCGGTCTCGTCGCCTACGGCATCGTGATCTGCGTCGGGGTGAGCCTGCTGGCGGGAGCGCGCTTCCCGCGCTGGTACTGGCTGACGTTCAACGCGGGCACGCTCTTCGGCGTCGGCTTCTGCACCTGGCTCCAGTACCAGTCGCTGTACAACATCAACGCGCTGTGCCTGTGGTGCTGTCTGGCCTGGGTCGCCACGATCTTCATGTTCTGGTACGTGACCTCCCACAACGTCCGGGCCGGTCTGCTCCCGGCACCGGCCTGGGCCAGGAGCTTCCTCGGCGAGTTCACCTGGGTCCTGCCGGTGCTCCACACCGGCGTCATCGGGATGCTGGTGCTGACCCGCTGGTGGGACTTCTGGACCAGCTGAGCCCGGCCCGGGGCTCCGGTACGGCGCTGTCAGCGGTCTGACCTAGGCTTCACTGCGTGGAGCCCGATCTCTTTACCGCGGCCGCCGAGGAGCGCCAGGAGAAGGACCCGTCCGCCAGCCCCCTGGCCGTACGGATGCGTCCGCGCACCCTGGACGAGGTGGTGGGCCAGCAGCATCTGCTGAAGCCCGGGTCGCCGCTGCGGCGGCTGGTCGGCGAAGGCGGCACAGGACCCGCGGGTGTCTCGTCCGTGATCCTCTGGGGCCCGCCGGGCACGGGCAAGACGACCCTGGCGTATGTCGTCTCCAAGGCGACCAACAAGCGCTTCGTCGAGCTCTCGGCGATCACCGCGGGGGTCAAGGAGGTCCGGGCGGTCATCGAGGGTGCCCGCAGGGCCGCGGGTGGCTTCGGCAAGGAGACCGTGCTCTTCCTGGACGAGATCCACCGCTTCAGCAAGGCCCAGCAGGACTCCCTGCTGCCGGCCGTCGAGAACCGCTGGGTCACGCTCATCGCCGCGACCACCGAGAATCCGTACTTCTCCGTGATCTCCCCGCTGCTCTCCCGTTCGCTGCTCCTCACGCTGGAGCCGCTCACCGACGACGATCTGCGCGACCTGCTGCGCCGCGCCCTGGAGGACGAGCGGGGACTCGGCGGAGCGCTGGGCCTCCAGGAGGACGCGCAGGCGCATCTGCTGCGGATCGCCGGTGGTGACGCCAGACGGGCGCTGACCGCGCTGGAGGCCGCGGCGGGCGCGGCGCTCGCGAAGGGCGAGCAGGAGATCTTCCTGAGCACGCTGGAGGAGACGGTCGACCGCGCGGCGGTGAAGTACGACCGCGACGGGGACCAGCACTACGACGTGGCGAGCGCGCTGATCAAGTCCATCCGCGGCTCCGACGTCGACGCCGCGCTGCACTATCTGGCGCGGATGATCGAGGCGGGGGAGGACCCGCGGTTCATCGCACGCCGTCTGATGATCTCGGCGAGCGAGGACATCGGCCTCGCCGATCCGACGGCCCTGCCGACCGCGGTCGCCGCCGCCCAGGCCGTGGCCATGATCGGCTTCCCCGAGGCGGCGCTCACTCTGAGCCATGCCACGATCGCTTTGGCCCTCGCACCGAAGTCCAACGCGGCGACGACCGCGATAGGCGCCGCCCTCGCGGATGTGCGCGGTGGGCTCGCCGGGTCCGTCCCGGCTCATCTGCGGGACGGTCACTACAAGGGGGCGGCCAAGCTGGGCCACGCCCAGGGGTATGTCTATCCCCATGACGTACCGGGTGCCATCGCCGCCCAGCAGTACGCCCCGGACGCGATCCACGGCAAGCGCTATTACGAGCCGACGCGCTATGGCGCGGAGGCGCGTTACGCCGACGTGGTGGAGAAGGTCCGCGAGCGGCTGAGGGGCGAACAGAAGGGCGACTGAGCCTGTTCGGCTCTCCGGGTGCTTCAGCGGTTCCGGCTCACGCGCGACACCTGCCTGAGTTTGCCGACGCTCTCGTCCCCAGGCCTTCTCTGGCCGACCTGACCCGCACGATCGTGGGCCGCGCGGAGCCGGTGCTCATCCCGTGGGACCGCGCTGACGGCTTCTTCGAGGCACACTGGCGCCGGCCCGAGGCGTACCTGGACGAACATGCGCGCCGTGCGGTCGGTCTGGACCAGAGTCGGGACGGAGGCCGAGCAGCGGGCCGTGGACAGACTCCGCGACGACCCTTCCTCAGGCCGGTGGGCCGAGCGCAACCGCGATCTCGTCGCCCTCGACGCGGCAGAGCTCGGCCTCCGCCTGCTCGTAGCCTGAACTGTCGTGCGCGAGAACGCCGCGAAGGGGCCGACCTGCCGGAATCAGTAGACGTCGGAGCGGTCGGCGCTACCCCAGCTGCGTATCCCGGGTACGTCGCCCCAGGCCCGTCTCCGGGGTCTGGCACAGACGGTGGGCGAGTCCGGCGAGGTCCGGGGGTTCCTCGTGGCCGAGCCGTGTGTGTGACGCGCCGGCTTTCCTGCGGAGCGCTGATTGGACAGCCCTCAGCCGAGGGCCGCGGTGAACAGGGTGTGCATGGCGCGCCGGAGGCCGGCGACGTCCTCGACCGGCTCGGGAAAGTCGAAGCGGGCGTCGAAGATCCCGTGCTGTGCCCCGGTGAACCGCACCCGCAGCCCGAAGCGGTCCAGCGCCAGCGGCACCACCTCCCGCACCTGCGCCGGGTCCGTCTCCGGACGGTCGCCGAGCAGGGTGACGAGCGCGCCCACCTGGTCGCCGTGTGCGGAGTGCAGATGCTGGAGCAGCTCCGCCTCGTGCCGCGCGACCGGATCCGGCCGGGCTCCGGCCAGCAGCTCGGGTTCCACACAGCCGGCGCCCCAGAGATCGTCCAGTGAGATCTCGCCGACCTCCAGCCGCACCGGCATCCAGGCGGGCTGCTCGCCGTCGCTCTCCAGCAGGGCGCTCACGGGGTGCTGCTCGGCGAGCAGCTCGATGCAGCGGGTCCGGTCCTCGCCCCGTGCGGCGGTCAGCCACCCTGCCAGCCACGCGCGGCCCCGCACCCGCTGGCGCACCGCCACCGGGGCGATGTCCGTGATCTCCATCACGCAGGTCAGGTCGTCGTCCTGGGCGTAGGCGGCGGCCCGCGCCGTGGGAGAATCCCATGGCACAAGCAGTACGACGTCCCCCTCGGGTGTCACGGTGCGGGCCGCGGGGTCCCAGAACCCGGGACCCTGGTCGCGAGCACCCGGCAAGGTGAGGAATACTGAGGCGTTGTACTCAACGAGGGTTCGTACGCGCTCGGCTTTGGTGGGCTGCCGAGCGTCTTCCCTGGGACGCGGCTGACCTTGTTCATCGTCGTCGTAAGCAGTCACCGATTCGCTCGAGTGGTCTGAACTGCGATGCGCTCTGGGCAGGGGGATCCCATGCGGTCGAGACATTACGTCCTCCTCGCTAAGGTAAGGCTCACCTAACTTACATGGAGGTAGGTTCCCCGTGAACCAGTCGCGACCCAAGGTCAAGAAGTCGCGTGCACTCGGCATCGCCCTGACGCCGAAGGCCGTCAAGTACTTCGAGGCTCGCCCCTACCCCCCGGGTGAGCACGGCCGTGGCCGCAAGCAGAACTCGGACTACAAGGTCCGTCTGCTCGAGAAGCAGCGTCTCCGCGCTCAGTACGACGTCTCCGAGCGTCAGCTGGTCCGTGCCTACGACCGCGCCAGCAAGGTCCAGGGCAAGACCGGTGAGGCTCTCATCATCGAGCTCGAGCGCCGTCTCGACGCCCTGGTGCTGCGCTCCGGTATCGCTCGCACGATCTACCAGGCCCGTCAGATGGTCGTCCACGGCCACATCGAGGTGAACGGTGGCAAGGTCGACAAGCCGTCCTTCCGCGTGCGCCCCGACGACGTCGTGACGGTCCGCGAGCGCTCCCGCGCCAAGCACCCGTTCCAGGTCGCCCGTGAGGGTGGTTACGCCCCCGACGGCGAGACCCCCCGCTACCTTCAGGTCAACCTGAAGGCGCTGGCCTTCCGCCTGGACCGGGACCCGAACCGCAAGGAGATCCCGGTGATCTGCGACGAGCAGCTCGTCGTCGAGTACTACGCCCGCTGATCCAGCGGCCGTAGCACCATCGGTCTCACGCCTGAGCCCGTCCCTCCGCGCCTGCCCGGCCGGAGAGGGCGGGCTCTCGCGTTGCCCACCCGGACTCGGGGCCGCCTCCCCGGCTGCCCAGGCCGTGCCGGACGGCCAGCGGGGCCGTACAGCGGGCGCTCCTGCCCCCTGATCCGGTACGGGACGTGACCTCTGGCGCGATAGGGTCGGATGACGACTTCGCCGGGCCACGACGAGCCCGATGACGAAGCCTCAAACGAGGAAAGCCCCAACAACGATCAGGGAGCGGTGCAGCGTGACCGGTGGAGAGGTTGCCGGGATCCTTGTGGCCGTCTTCTGGGCGATCCTGGTCTCCTTCCTCGCCGTGGTTCTGGTGAGGCTGGCCCAGACGCTCAAGGCGACCACCAAGCTGGTGGCGGATGTGACGGAGCAGGCCGTGCCACTGCTGGCGGACGCGTCGGCGACCGTGCGCTCCGCGCAGACCCAGCTCGACCGGGTCGACGCCATTGCCTCCGACGTCCAGGAGGTCACCTCCAACGCGTCGGCGCTGTCCACCACCGTCGCCTCGACCTTCGGCGGCCCCCTCGTCAAGGTCGCCGCATTCGGCTACGGGGTGCGCCGGGCGCTGAGCCGCGACAAGGCGGCGGATGCCCCGGCAGACCAGCGGACCAGGCGCACCGTCGTCGGGCGCACCGTCCCCGCCGCCCGGCGGGGCAGGCAGAAGGGCTGAGCAAGCGATGTTCCGCCGTACGTTCTGGTTCACTGCGGGCGCCGCGGCCGGTGTGTGGGCCACCACCAAGGTCAACCGCAAGCTCAGGCAGCTAACCCCGGAGAGCCTCGCCGCCCAGGCGGCCAACAAGGCGGTCGAGACCGGGCACCGCCTCAAGGACTTCGCACTCGACGTCAGGGCCTCGATGGCCCAGCGCGAGGCCGAGCTCGGTGAAGCTCTCGGTATCGAGCCGCCCGACCAAGGCCTCCCCGCGCAGCGGCGTTCCGCCGCACTCGGGAGCCGCACCGAAAACCACGAGCAGGACACCAAGCACTACGGGATCCTGGACAGCAGGTACCCGTACGACCGGAATGAGGACCACTGATGGAGTCGGCTGAAATCCGCCGCCGCTGGCTGAGCTTCTTCGAGGAGCGCGGGCACACCGTCGTGCCTTCGGCGTCGCTCATCGCGGACGACCCGACTCTGCTGCTGGTCAACGCGGGCATGGTGCCCTTCAAGCCCTACTTCCTCGGCGAGACCAAGCCGCCCGCCCCGCGCGCCACCAGCGTGCAGAAGTGCGTGCGCACGCCCGACATCGAAGAGGTCGGCAAGACCACCCGCCACGGCACGTTCTTCCAGATGTGCGGCAACTTCTCCTTCGGCGACTACTTCAAGGAAGGCGCCATCAAGTACGCCTGGGAGCTGCTCACCTCCCCGGTGGCTGACGGCGGCTACGGGCTGGAGCCGGAGAAGCTCTGGATCACCGTCTACCTCGACGACGACGAGGCCGAGCGCATCTGGCGCGAGGTGGTCGGCGTGCCCGCCGAGCGCATCCAGCGCCTGGGCAAGAAGGACAACTTCTGGTCCATGGGCGTCCCGGGCCCCTGCGGACCCTGTTCGGAGATCAACTACGACCGGGGTCCGGAGTTCGGCGTCGAGGGCGGCCCGGCCGTCAACGACGAGCGCTATGTGGAGATCTGGAACCTGGTCTTCATGCAGTACGAGCGCGGCGAGGGCTCCGGCAAGGAGGACTTCGAGATCCTCGGCGACCTCCCGAGCAAGAACATCGACACCGGTCTCGGTCTCGAACGCCTCGCCATGATCCTCCAGGGCGTGCGGAACATGTACGAGACCGACACGCTGCGCGTCGTGATCGACAAGGCCACCGAGCTCACCGGTGTCCGCTACGGCGCCGCCGACGCCAGCGATGTCTCGCTGCGCGTGGTCGCCGACCACCTCCGTACGTCCGTGATGCTCATCGGCGACGGCGTCACCCCCGGCAACGAGGGCCGTGGCTACGTCCTGCGCCGCATCATGCGCCGCGCCATCCGCAACATGCGGCTGCTCGGCGCCACCGAGCCGGTGGTCGCCACGCTCATCGACGTGGTCATCAAGGCCATGGGCCAGCAGTACCCGGAGCTGGAGACCGACCGCAAGCGCATCGAGGCCGTCGCGCTGGCCGAAGAGGCCGCCTTCCTCAAGGCCCTCAAGAGCGGCACGAACATCCTCGACACCGCCGTCTCCGAGACCAAGTCCGCCGGCGGCACCGTGCTCCCCGGCGACAAGGCCTTCCTGCTCCACGACACCTGGGGCTTCCCGATCGACCTCACCCTCGAAATGGCCGCCGAGCAGGGCCTGACCGTGGACGAGGACGGCTTCCGCCGCCTGATGAAGGAGCAGCGGGCCAAGGCCAAGGCCGACGCCAAGGCCAAGAAGACCGGCCACGCCGACCTCTCCGCCTACCGCGAGGTCGCCGACACCTCAGGGGCGACCGAGTTCACCGGCTACGCCGGCACCGAGGGCGAGTCGACCATCGTCGGTCTGCTCGT
This sequence comes from Streptomyces sp. NPDC019396, assembly GCF_040632375.1. NCBI lineage: Bacteria > Bacillati > Actinomycetota > Actinomycetes > Kitasatosporales > Streptomycetaceae > Streptomyces > Streptomyces sp. NPDC019396. The sequence goes on from NZ_JBEYBS010000018.1 coordinate 152,462, forward strand.
CGACGGCGTGCCCTCGCCCGCCGCCTCCGAGGGCGACGAGGTCGAGGTCGTGCTCGACCGCACCCCGTTCTACGCCGAGGGCGGCGGCCAGCTCGCCGACCAGGGCCGGATCAGGCTCGACAGCGGTGCCGTCATCGAGGTTCGCGATGTGCAGCAGCCGGTCCCGGGCGTCTCGGTGCACAAGGGCTCGGTGCAGGTCGGCGAGGTGACCGTGGGCGCCTCCGCCTACGCCGCCATCGACGTCAAGCGCCGCCGTGCCATCGCCCGCGCCCACAGCGCCACCCACCTCACCCACCAGGCGCTGCGCGACGCCCTCGGACCCACGGCCGCCCAGGCCGGCTCCGAGAACTCGCCGGGCCGCTTCCGCTTCGACTTCGGCTCCCCGGCCGCCGTGCCCGGCACGGTCCTCACCGACGTCGAGCAGAAGATCAACGAGGTCCTCGCCCGCGAGCTCGACGTCCAGGCCGAGGTCATGAGCATCGACGAGGCCAAGAAGCAGGGTGCCATCGCCGAGTTCGGCGAGAAGTACGGCGAGCGGGTGCGGGTCGTCACCATCGGCGACTTCTCCAAGGAGCTCTGCGGCGGTACGCACGTCCACAACACCTCCCAACTGGGCCTGGTGAAGCTGCTCGGCGAGTCGTCGATCGGCAGCGGCGTGCGCCGCATCGAGGCCCTCGTCGGCGTCGACGCCTACAACTTCCTGGCCAAGGAGCACACGGTCGTCGCCCAGCTCCAGGAGCTGGTCAAAGGCCGTTCCGAGGAGCTTCCGGAGAAGATCGCCGCCATGCTCGGCAAGCTGAGGGACGCCGAGAAGGAGATCGAGAAGTTCCGCGCCGAGAAGGTGCTGCAGGCCGCCGCCGGGCTCGCCCAGGGAGCCAAGGACATCCGAGGCATCGCTCTGGTGACCGGGCAGGTCCCGGACGGCACCTCCGCCGACGACCTGCGCAAGCTGGTCCTGGATGTGCGCGGCCGACTGCAGCAGTTGTCGGGGGCCGGCGACCGCCCCGCGGTCGTGGCCGTGTTCACCACGGCCAACGGCCGCCCGCTGACGGTGATCGCCACCAACGAGTCCGCCCGCGAGCGCGGTCTCAAGGCCGGTGACCTGGTCCGCGCCGCCGCCAAGACCCTCGGCGGAGGCGGCGGCGGCAAGCCGGACGTGGCCCAGGGCGGCGGTCAGAACCCGGAGGCGATCGGCGATGCCATCGACGCCGTCGAGCGCCTCGTCGCCGAATCGGCGTGATATCCGTCATGCGCAGAGGACGCCGGCTCGCTGTCGACGTCGGGGATGCCCGGATCGGGGTCGCCTCGTGCGACCCCGACGGGGTCCTCGCCACGCCGGTGGAGACCGTGCCCGGACGTGACGTCCCGGCCGCCCACCGGCGGCTGCGCCAGATCACCGATGAGTACGAACCGGTCGAGGTCGTCGTGGGCCTGCCCCGCTCGCTCAGCGGCGGGGAAGGCCCGGCGGCCGCCAAGGTCAGGGCCTTCGCCCAGGAGTTGGCCCGAGGGATCGCACCGGTGCCGGTGCGGCTGGTGGACGAGCGGATGACCACGGTCTCGGCCACTCAGGGGCTTCGGGCGTCCGGTGTGAAATCCCGGAAGGGCCGCTCGGTCATCGATCAGGCAGCCGCTGTGATCATCCTTCAGAACGCTCTTGAGTCCGAACGGGTATCGGGTAATCCGCCCGGGGAGAGCGTCGAAGTGGTCATCTGATCGCGATACGGTAACGTTCCGCGCGATGCGGCCCGCTGTTCGAACAGCTGGCGCACTACGTAGAGGCGGGCCGTCCGGGCGTCTCACGGCTGTTTGGGGATCGATGACTGAATATGGCCGGAGCCCCGGCTCCGAACCGTGGGATCCCGAGGACCCTGCCGCTCCCCCTGCCCACGGGCAGCAGGGTCACGGCGGGGACCGGGGATGGACAGGTCATCAGGCACCTCCCGGGCTTGACCAGGGCTACGGCGACCAGTACCAGCAGCCCTACCCGCAGCAGGAGCAGCAGTACGGGGGCTACCCGGACCAGCAGCAGTACCAGCAGCAGTACGGCGGGCAGCAGCAGTACGGCGGAGAGCAGCAGTACCAGCAGTACGGCGACCAGCAGCAGTACGCCGACCAGCAGGTCTACGGCACTGGCTCCCACCAGTACGTCGGTCAGCCGTACCCGGCGCAGGGCTACGGCGACCAGGGCTACACCGAGCAGCAGTACCAGTACGGCGCGGGGGGCTGGGACACCGCGCAGCAGGCGGCGATGCCGTACGAGCCCAGCGCCGCCACGCCCTATGGCGACGAGCGGCCCGACCTCTACGGCACCCCCGACGCCTACCCGCCGCCGCAGCCTCCCGGCCACCGCACCGCTCCGGCCGCCGAGCCGGGACCGAAAACCGGCCCCGATCAGGAGTGGCAGCAGGAGCAGGAAGAGGAAACCCACCCCTTCTTCACCGGTGAGGATCCCGCCGACGACGGCGACGGCACCGAGCCGGGCGAATCACGCCGCGGCCCGGGAGAGGACCGGGGCCGGGGCTCCAAGAAGCAGAAGAAGGGCCGCAACGGCATCGCCTGCCTGTTCGTGGCGGTCGTACTGGCCGGCGGCGCCGGCGGTGTGGGCTACGTCGGCTACCAGCTCTGGCAGGACAAGTTCGGCGCCGCGCCAGACTTCGCGGGCGGCGGCAGCGGCTCCGTCCAGGTGGAGATCCCGCCGGGCGCGACCGGCGCCGACATCGGCAATGCGCTCAAGGACGCCGGCGTGGTGAAGAGCGTCGACGCCTTCGTCGCCGCGCAGAGCGCGAACCCCGAGGGGGCCAAGATCCAGGACGGCGTCTACACGCTGAAGAAGGGCATGTCGGCGGCGAGCGCCGTCGACATGATGCTCAAGCCCGCCAGCCGTAACGGCTTCACCATCAGCGAGGGCCGGCGCAACTCCTGGGTCTACGAACAGATCGACACCCGCCTCGGACTCAAGGCCGGTACGACCGAGTCCGTCGCCAAGGAACAGGCCGGGAATCTCGGACTCCCCGAGTGGGCCAAGGGCCACGAAGACCTCAAGGACCCGCTCGAGGGCTTCCTCTTCCCCGCCACGTACCCGGTCGCCAAGGGAGCAAAGCCCCAGGACGTCCTCAAGAAGATGGTGGCCCGCGCCAACCAGGAGTACGCCAGGGTCGGCCTCGAGGCCAAGGCGAAGAAGTTCGGTCTCGACGGCCCCTGGGAGCTCCTCACCGTGGCCAGCCTGGTCCAGGCAGAGGGCAAGACGGACGACGACTACCGGAAGATGGCCGAGGTCGTCTACAACCGGCTCAAGGCCAGCAACACGGAAACGAATCAGCTTCTCCAGTTCGACTCCGCCTTCAACTATCTCAAGGGCGAGAGCAAGATCGACATCAGCGAGTCCGAGATCAACAGCAATCAGGACCCGTACAACACGTACACGCAGAAGGGCCTCACCCCGGGCCCCATCGGCAACCCCGGTCAGAAGGCACTGATGGGGGCCACCACCCCGACGACCGACGGCTGGATGTACTTCGTCGCCACCGACGGAGAGCACAAGACCGAGTTCGCCAAGACGCACGCCGAGTTCCAGAGGCTGAAGGACAAGTTCAATGAGCAGCGCGGCAGTCAGTGACGCCCGCAGGGCCGCCGTACTCGGATCGCCGATCACCCATTCGCTGTCTCCCGTGCTGCACCGCGCCGCATACGCGGCGCTCGGCCTCGGCGACTGGACCTACGACCGCTTCGAGGTGAACGAGGGGGAGCTACCCGGTTTCCTCGGGCAGCTCGGTCGCGGCTGGGCCGGACTCTCGCTGACCATGCCGCTCAAGAGGGCGGTCATCCCGCTGCTCGACGAGATCAGCGCAACCGCGGCGTCCGTGGAAACCGTCAACACCGTCGTGTTCACCGAGGGCGGCCGCCGCACCGGCGACAACACCGACATCCCCGGCATGATCGCCGCGCTGCGGGAGCGCGGTGTGGACAAGATCGACCACGCCGCCGTGCTGGGCGCCGGTGCCACCGCGTCCTCCGCCCTCGCCGCTCTCGCCCGGATCTGCACGGGCCCGGTCACCGCCTACGTGCGCACCCACGCCCGCGCCGAGGAGATGCGCGGCTGGGGCGAGCGGCTCGGGGTCGAGGTGCACACCGCCGACTGGTCGGAGGCGGGCCACGCCCTCGACGCCCCGCTCGTCATCGCCACCACCCCGGCCGGGGCCACGGACGTCCTCGCGCCCTACGTCCCGGAGCGCCCCGGAACCCTCTTCGACGTGGTGTACGACCCGTGGCCGACCCCGCTCGCAGCCGCCTGGACGGAGCAGGGCGGAGCCGTCGTCGGCGGCCTCGACCTCCTGGTCCACCAGGCCGTCCTCCAGGTCGAACTGATGACTGGCCACACTCCGGGCCCCCTCACCGCGATGCGCACGGCGGGGGAGCGCGCCCTCGCGGAGCGTTAGACCCTTTCCGGGCGATCTTCTCGGGCCCTCGACGCCGGCTACGGCGCTCCCCCTGGCTTCGCCGGGTAGTACCCCACGCTGCGTAGTCGCAGTCGCCGGAATACGCCCGGTACGAGGGCGGTCGGCCTTTGGCTTCGCCGCGGTATTGCGGGGTTTCGTGGTCCGCCCTGCCCCGTGGGTGGGCCGGAGTGCCCGTACGCAAACCCCGGACGGGCTGGGTGGCCGGAGGCGCACGCGTCCGATAGCTGGACCACGATCAGCTGCGCGCCCCGGGGCATGGGAGGATCAAAGGAGGCGGACCAGGGCCGCGCCCCAGGTCGCGCCGTCGCATTCCAGGCGCGAGCAAGAGGAGCACCGTTGAGCAGGTTGCGCTGGCTGACCGCGGGAGAGTCGCACGGCCCCGCACTGGTGGCGACGCTGGAGGGCCTTCCCGCCGGTGTCCCGGTCACCACCGAGATGGTGGCCGATCACCTGGCCAGGCGGCGCCTCGGCTATGGACGCGGTGCGCGGATGAAGTTCGAGCGGGACGAGATCACCTTCCTCGGCGGCGTACGGCACGGGCTCACGCTCGGCTCCCCGGTCGCTGTCATGGTCGGGAACACCGAGTGGCCCAAGTGGGACAAGGTCATGGCAGCCGACCCGGTGGACCCGGACGAGCTCGCCGAGCTGGCCAGGAACGCTCCGCTGACGCGTCCCCGCCCCGGCCACGCGGACCTCGCCGGAATGCAGAAGTACGGCTTCGACGAGGCCCGGCCGATCCTGGAGCGCGCCAGCGCCCGTGAGACCGCTGCCCGTGTCGCCCTCGGCGCCGTGGCACGCTCGTACCTCAAGGAGACCGCGGGCATCGAGATCGTCTCGCATGTCGTGGAGCTGGCCGCCGCGAAGGCCCCGTACGGCGTCTACCCGACGCCCGCCGACGTCGAGAAGCTGGACGCCGACCCGGTGCGCTGCCTCGACGCCGACGCCTCGAAGGCGATGGTCGCCGAGATCGACCAGGCCCACAAGGACGGCGACACCCTCGGCGGAGTGGTCGAGGTCCTCTCCTACGGAGTGCCCGTCGGCCTCGGCTCCCACGTCCACTGGGACCGGCGCCTGGACGCCCGGCTCGCCGCCGCGCTCATGGGCATCCAGGCCATCAAGGGCGTCGAGGTCGGCGACGGATTCGAGCTGGCGCGGGTGCCCGGCTCCAAGGCGCACGACGAGATCATCGCCACCGCGGACGGCATCCGCCGCACCTCCGGCCGGTCCGGTGGCACCGAGGGCGGGCTCACCACCGGCGAGCTGCTGCGGGTGCGTGCCGCGATGAAGCCGATCGCGACCGTGCCCCGGGCCCTGAAGACCATCGATGTGGCCACCGGGGAGACCGCCGCCGCGCACCACCAGCGCTCCGACGTGTGCGCCGTGCCCGCGGCCGGGATCGTCGCCGAGGCCATGGTGGCGCTGGTGCTCGCCGACGCGGTCGCCGAGAAGTTCGGTGGCGACAGCGTCATCGAGACCCGTCGCAACGTGCAGACATACCTCGAGCACCTGGCCATCCGGTGAGCAACGCGCACGCGGCCGCAGGCCCGCGGATCGTGCTGATCGGGCCGATGGGCGTCGGCAAGTCCACCGTCGGCGCTCTGCTGGCCGAGCGGCTCGGCATCGGCTACCGGGACACCGACGCCGATATCGTCACCGCGGAAGGCCGGGAGATCTCGGACATCTTCATCGAGGACGGCGAGCCGCGCTTCCGCGAGCTGGAGCGCGCCGCGGTCCGTACCGCGGTCGCCGAGCACACGGGCGTGCTCTCCCTCGGTGGGGGAGCGGTCCTCGACGAGGGCACCCGGGAGCTGCTGGCCCCCCTGCCCGTCGTCTATCTCTCCATGGACGTCGAGGAGGCCGTGCGGCGCGTCGGGCTGAACACCGCCCGTCCGCTGCTCGCCGTCAACCCGCGCCGGCAGTGGCGCGAGCTGATGGACGCCCGGCGCCATCTCTACACCGAAGCCGCGCGCGTCGTCGTCACCACCGACGGGCGCGCCCCCGAAGAGGTCGCCCAGGCGGTCCTCGACGCACTCGAATTGAAGGACGCATGACGGACCAGGACCAGGCAGTCACTCGCATCCAGGTCGGCGGTACGGCGGGCACCGACCCGTATGAGGTGCTCGTCGGCCGTCAGCTGCTCGGTGAACTCCCGGGGCTGATCGGCCCCCGGGCCAAGCGCGTCGCCGTCATCCACCCCGAGGCGCTCGCCGGGACCGGCGAGGCGATCCGCGAGGACCTCGCCGGCCAGGGGTACGAGGCGGTCGCCATCCAGGTGCCCAACGCCGAGGAGGCAAAGACCGCGGAGGTCGCTGCTTACTGCTGGAAGGCACTCGGGCAGACCGGGTTCACCCGCACCGATGTCATCGTCGGCGTGGGCGGCGGCGCCACCACCGACCTCGCCGGGTTCGTGGCCGCGAGCTGGCTGCGCGGAGTGCGCTGGATCGCCGTGCCGACGACGGTACTCGGCATGGTCGACGCGGCCGTAGGCGGCAAGACCGGTATCAACACCGCCGAGGGCAAGAACCTGGTGGGCGCCTTCCACCCACCGGCCGGGGTCCTCTGCGACCTCGGTGCGCTCGACTCGCTCCCGGTCCACGACTACGTCAGCGGCATGGCCGAGATCATCAAGGCCGGTTTCATCGCCGATCCGGCGATCCTCGAGCTGATCGAGAACGACCCACAGGCCGCACGCACCCCCGCAGGACCGCACACCGCCGAGCTGATCGAGCGCTCCATCCGGGTCAAGGCCGAGGTCGTCTCCAGCGACCTCAAGGAATCCGGGCTGCGCGAGATCCTCAACTACGGCCACACGCTGGCGCACGCCATCGAGAAGAACGAGCGCTACAAGTGGCGGCACGGCGCGGCGGTCTCCGTCGGCATGGTCTTCGCCGCCGAGCTGGGCCGGCTGGCCGGGCGGCTGGACGACGCGACCGCCGAGCGCCACCGCACCGTGCTCGAGTCCGTCGGGCTCCCGTTGACCTACCGTGGCGACCAGTGGCCCAAACTCCTGGAGACCATGAAGGTCGACAAGAAGTCCCGCGGCGACCTGCTGCGCTTCATCGTCCTGGACGGACTGGCCAAGCCGACCGTGCTGGAGGGCCCCGACCCGGCCGTCCTGCTCGCGGCCTTCGGAGAGGTCTCCGCGTGAGCCGCCGCGTGCTCGTCCTCAACGGACCCAACCTCGGGCGGCTGGGCTCCCGTGAACCCGATGTGTACGGCGCCACCTCGTACGCGGGCCTCGTGGACGCGTGCCAGGGCCTCGGCAAGGAACTCGGCTTCGACGTCGACGTACGAGAGACGAACGACGAGGGCGAGATGATCCGCTGGCTGCACGAGGCGGCCGACGGTTCCCTCCCGGTCGTCCTCAATCCCGGTGCGTTCACGCACTACTCGTACGGAATGCGCGACGCGGCGGCCCAGCGGACCGCGCCGCTCATCGAGGTGCACATCTCCAACCCGTACGCACGCGAGGAATTCCGCCACACCTCGGTGGTCGCCGCGGTCGCGTCCGGCACGGTCGCCGGATTCGGGATCGGCTCGTACCTGCTGGCCCTGCGGGCGCTGGCGGACGAACTCGGCGGCTGAACAGGGCCGGCACGGGCACTCAGTACCGGTCCCGGGCGTTCCCCTTGCGGGGGCAGGGGAGGGTACGGTTCGATCCGGGCCGGTCAACTGCCGCCCGACCAGCATGAACTCGCACGAGACGGAGTGGCACCGGATGCACGACGCAGTGGGGGCTCCACTGCCGCCAGGCGGACCGGGACCCGGACAGGGGCCGGCCGCATGGGGGCACCGGCAGCAGGCTCAGCACCCCGCCCCGCCGCCGCGCCCCCCGCACCCGGTCGCCCAGCAGCCGGGCCCGCCACAGGGCCCGCCTGCCCGGCATCCGGGTGCCCCCGCTCAGCACCCGGGCCCCCCGCCGCAGGCTCCACCTGCCAGGCACCCGGCTGGGCCCGCCCAAGGGCCGCCCGTCCAGCCCCAGGCCCCGGTCGCACCCGGCTGGACCGCTCCTGCCCAGCCGAGCCACACCTCGGTACCCGAGTCGCCGCCCGACAGCACGGGATACGTGCGGCTGCCCCCCGGTGGACCGGTACCCGTGCCCACGCCCGTGCCACCCGACAGCGGGACGGGCTCCGCCACGCTCGCCGTGCTGCTCATCGGCCCGGCCGGGGCCGGCAAGACGACTGTGGCCCGCCACTGGGCATCGGCCCGCCGGGTTCCCACCGCCCACATCAGCCTCGACGACGTCCGCGAATGGGTCTGCTCCGGTTTCGCCGACCCCCAGTCAGGCTGGAACGACCAGTCCGAGGCCCAGTACCGCCTCGCCCGCCGCACCTGTGGATTCGCCGCGCGCAACTACCTGGCCAACGGCATCTCCTGCATACTCGACGACGCGGTCTTCCCGGACCGCCCGGTCGTCGGCCTCGGCGGCTGGAAACGCCACGTAGGACCCGGACTGCTCCCCGTGGTCCTGCTGCCCGGCCTCGATGTTGTCCTCGAGCGAAACGCGGAGCGCAGCGGCAACCGGCGCCTCTCCGACGAGGAAGTCGCCAGCATCCACGGCAGGATGGCCGGCTGGTACGGCTCGGGCCTGCCGATCATCGACAACTCGAACTGCGACGTCGAGACCACCTCCCGCATCCTGGACGAGGTTCTGGCACGCGCGCTGGCGAGCCCCCCGGCCTGGTAGCCCCTGGCGACCGGGGGTCTCCTCCTCGCGGTCGGCGACGGCACGCTCGGGGGAGGGTCCCGCCCGCTCCGACCTGGTTGAGGAGGGCGCGGATCGCCTCAGTCCGTGACCGGAGGGCTCACGGCCGGGGAAAAACTCCTCGGGGCGACGTCTCGTGTCTGGCGGTCGGTTCAGACGGCCCCGGGGTGGTGCCGTGCATGACGGAAGTCTGCTGGAACGGGCTGAGGGCGCTCGTGGTCTCGGGGACGGGGGAAGGACCGGGACAGGTGAAGCCGAGTTTGATCATGGCCCGGAGGACTTCACTGGAGCTGAAGTCGCGGCGGTCCTGGCGTGTGATGACCTGCCCGACCTGCTTGACGGGGTAGGTGTGGCGGCCGATGATCACGGACTCGCCGGTGACCTGCTCGGGCTTGACGCCCTTCATTGATTCCAGGACGCCGATCCTGGTGAGGTCGAACGGGAAGCGGGCGATGACACAGCGCATGATGCCTCACAGGCAGAAGGTTGGAAGGGAGCTGGTCCTGTCGCGGTGAGCTGGTCAGCGGGCGAGGGCGACGATGTCGCGCAGCTGGACCCGGTCCGTGTAGGCGGAGCTGTCGCGGACTGCGGCGAGCTGGGCCCGGGTGACCAGCTCGGTGCACAGGCCGTCGTTGTCGCAGACGAGCAGGTGCCCGGAACGGGCACTGTGCATGACGGACAGGGCGACCTCGATGGTCATGTCGTCCCAGACCTGCGGTCCGGCTGCCGTGGCGTCGGTTTCCGTCGTGTGCATGAGGGCGGCATCCGCCGAGCGGGGCTGCATCTGAACCAGCATCAAAACGTACCTCCTGCGGAGATGGGTCGGCTTTCCGATCACGAAGATTCGAGGCGTGCTTGAGAACGAGCGCCGCCCGCCCGGAGGGCGGGGGACGTCCTCGCACTGGGCGCACTCGGACGGATCTCGACGACGCAGCGAGTCTGCGTGCCGGGGGCACCTCCCAGGCGACGTCTGGGGGAGTCGCGAGCCAGGCGGGAGTTCTCAAGCACGGCCTGGTGCCGCCGCACCGGAGGAGGACTGCCGAACGGTCACGCGCCGGGCGGCCGAGGCGGGGCCGCGGCGGCCGCGGGAGGAGGATGCGCTGCGCGTACGCCGCTCGGACACCGGCGTCGTGATGGTGACCGGGATGCCGGAGGGGGCCTGGGCTCCGGTGATCCGGCTGAGTGCCTCCTCGCCGGAGCGGACCTGGGTGGTCTGGGGCACGA